>JAUICT010000465.1 GCA_030429325.1 Bacteroidia bacterium | reverse complement strand
CTGTACTGTCCAACAACATGAATGACATTAAGCAGGTAACCTTCTTCATGGAGGAATGTAAACGCATGGGCTTGGAAGTTTTGGGTCCGGATGTCAACGAATCCTATTACAAGTTTGCCGTGAACAAGGACAATGCCGTGCGTTTTGGCATGGGTGCCATTAAAGGTGTGGGGCGTTCCGCAGTGGAAACCATTGTGGAGCAGAGAAAAGAAGGTGGCCCTTATAAATCCGTATTTGATTTGGCCAAGCGGGTCGATTTGAGGGCCGCCAATAAAAAAGCTTTTGAAAATCTGGCCTTGGCCGGTGGCTTTGATTCGTTCGGGGACACCCACAGGGCACAATACTTCCATCATGAAGGGGACGAGGTCACCTTTTTGGAAAAAGCCATCAAGTATGGGGCAAAGTTCCAAGAAAATGAAAATTCTTCCCAAGTAAGTCTTTTTGGGGATGCCAGTGAGGTACAAATCCCCGAACCCGAAGTACCACCTTGCGAGGATTGGGGCACCATGGAAAAACTCCGCAGGGAAAAAGAAGTGGTGGGCATCTACATTTCAGGCCATCCTTTGGATGATTTTAAAAAGGAAATCACAGCCTTTTGCAATAGCAGTGTTTCTGCATTTACCAACTTGGAGGAGTATGTAAACCGAGAACTCTCAGTAGCAGGCGTCATCACCGATGTACAGCACCGCGTATCCAAAAACGGGAAAGGATGGGGGCTTTTCACGTTGGAAGATTACACCGATTCGCACGAATTCAGGATTTTTGGGGAAGAGTACCTCAAATTCCGCCATTTTTTAATGATCAACTCCTTTGTCTATATCAAAGCGTTTGTCCGTGAAGGTTGGGTAAACCGGGAAACAGGCAAAAAAGGGGACCCCCGTTTGCAGTTTAATGATTTTAAACAATTGCAGGATGTCATGGACGCCTACGCCAGAAAGCTTACCATAAAATTGGATATAGCCCGTTTACAGGAAAACAGGATTCAGACCCTGAAAGACACTCTTCGTTCACACCAAGGCGACCATCCCTTGAATTTTGTGGTCTACGAGATGCAGGATGAGATAAAGCTGAACCTATCCAGTCGAAAACAAAAAGTAAAGATCAATAGTGAACTTTTGGCCGCCCTCGAGGAAAACGAGATTCATTATAAGTTAAATTAACGCTATAACTTAAGCTGATGGCACAATAATTAAAACGAATACTTTGACGGTAAGGATGATGCACAATATTTGACTAACTTTGCGAAACAATAAAACAAATGAGATGGCACTAGAAATAACAGATGCAACTTTTGACGAAGTAGTTTTGAAAAGCGACAAACCTGTCGTAGTGGATTTTTGGGCAGCTTGGTGCGGCCCTTGTAGAATGGTCGGACCGATTATCGAGGAGGTAAGCCAAGAATATGAAGGAAAGGCTGTGGTAGGAAAGGTTGACGTTGATGCCAACCAACAATATGCTGCCAAATATGGTGTGCGTAACATTCCTACCGTTTTGGTATTTAAAAATGGTGAGATTGTAAACCGTCAAGTGGGCGTATCTCCCAAAAAAGTATATACTGACGCCATTGATGCGGCACTATAAAACAATATTCCTATTTGGATTTTAAAAAAGGTTTGGCAAATGCCAAACCTTTTTTGTTTTATATTGAGACCAGAATCTATTTATGGATATCCGATCAGAACTTCATAAGGCCCCCTTATTTAAAAACCTTGAACTTTTGGCCAACCAAATTGTTGAAGGTTTTATCAGTGGTATCCACAAAAGCCCGTTCCATGGGTTTTCTGCTGAATTTGCCGAGCATAAAATCTACAATCCCGGGGAAAGTACCAAACATTTGGACTGGAAGCTGTTTGCAAGAACAGACCGCCTCTACACCAAGCGATATGAGGATGAAACCAATCTCCGATGTCATATGATTTTGGACAATTCGGCCTCAATGTACTACCCAGAGACAAAAAATCCATCCATAGACAACCTCAACAAAATAGGTGTTGGGGTTCTGTCCATCGCCGCTTTGATGCAAATCTTAAAAAAACAGCGCGATGCCGTGGGCCTGAGTATATATTCGGACCATTATAATTTTTATGCAAACGAAAAAAGCAGTGAGCGTCATTTTCAGATGCTGTATTCCAAATTGAATGAGGTATCCAATACCAAGGATAAATCTCAGGTGACCAAGACCTATACCTTTCTACACCAAATTGCAGAAAAGATTCATCGCAGAAGCCTTATCTTTTTGTTTTCTGATATGTTCCAAACCGAAACCGAGGAAGAGAAGTTATTTGAAGCGCTCCGCCATTTGAAGTACAACAAACATGCCGTGGTCCTCTTCCATCTTTTGGACCAGGAACATGAAATGGACTTTAATTTTGAGAACACCCCCAAACGTTTTGTGGATGTGGAAACCGGAGCCCACATAGATCTCTATGCCGAAAACATCAAAAAAAGCTACGCCCAAGAAGCACAAAACTACACAAATGCCTTACGGTTGAAGTGCGCCCAATACAAGATCAAATATGTTGGTGTGGATGTACGTTC
>JAUICT010000464.1 GCA_030429325.1 Bacteroidia bacterium | reverse complement strand
ATGAGGCAAGATCAATTTCATTGAGTACCTCTGAACTGACTTGATAGGTTCCCAAAAAGTTAATGGATAGGGGAGCTACCACGTAATACCCGAAAAGTACCCCTAAGAAAAACAAAGAGGATGCGGTCAGAATAAAACCACGGGAGTATTTACGTTCGTTCTCGTAAAGTCCCGGGCTGATAAATTTCCACAATTCGTACAATATGTATGGGAAACCAAGGATTATACCCGCCCAAATAGAGGTCCAGATGTGGGCCGAGAACTGTCCGGCCATCAATCTACTTTGAATGGTAAATGGCATCTCATCTCCACAAAACTCGGAATTAATGCCAAAATAAGTGGCGATTCTACAAAAGAACTTATAGGTGGGAAAGTCCATGTTCTTGGGGCCAAACAAAATGGTGTCAAAAATAAATCCTTTGAAAACGAATGCCGCGCAGGCAATAATAACTATGGCCAAGGTTGAGCGTATCAAGTGCCATCTCAATTCTTCCAAATGGTCCAAAAAGGACATCTCATCTGGATTTTTCTTTGCTGTTTTTGCCATTATAGGATTCCCTCGTTAATAAGGTTATGGATATGGACTACCCCAGCATAGGCCCCATTGTCAAAGGCCAATAGTTGGGAAATCCCTTTTTCTTGAAGTAATTCCAATGCGGTTACCGCAAGGGTGTCCACATCTACAGATTTAGGGTTGGAGGTCATGATATCTTTGGCAGTAAGCCCGTTGATGTTGTCATATTTGCTCAACATTCTTCGAATGTCCCCATCGGTAACAACACCTACTACCTTGCCATTTTCAATGACTGCCGTAACACCCAACATTTTTTCAGAAATCTCAACAATCACCTCTTTTACATTTGAGTTGACATCGACTTGCGGTTTTTGGTTGTTCACCACAATATCTGCAACCCGCAAATATAGCTTTTTGCCCAATGCGCCACCGGGATGGTATTTGGCAAAATCTGAACTGGTAAACCCCTTGAGTTCCAGTAGGCATATAGCCAAGGCATCACCCATGGCCATCTGCGCCGAAGTGCTGGTGGTAGGCGCAAGATTGTTGGGGCAGGCTTCTTTTTCCACATAGGTGTTCAGGACAAAGTCTGCTTGTTTGGCCAAGACCGAATCCAAATTGCCCGTAATCCCGATCAATTTGTTCTTTCCAATTTTGATCAAAGGAAGTAATGCCTTTATTTCGGGGGTATTGCCGCTTTTGGAAAGACAAATTACGATATCGTTTTCTTGAATGGTGCCCAAATCGCCATGGATGGCATCTGCGGCATGCATAAAAATAGCGGGAGTCCCGGTAGAATTTAATGTGGCCACGATCTTGGAGGCCACAATAGCACTTTTGCCCACTCCAGAGACCACAACCCTCCCTTGGGATTCCATGATATATTGCACGGCTTGGGCAAATTGTTCGTCAAGCTGGCCAATAAGGTTGCCTATGGCTTTGCTCTCGATCTCCAGGGTTCTTTTTGCGGTGGATAAAATAGACTGTATGTCGCTCAAAGTAATTAACGGATTAACTGATTGTATTCCTAAAAGAATGTCTTATATTTAAGTTTACAAACTTAATCAAACTATCTTTTATGTCCATTTATGGAAGATAGAATACTTCCTACTTTTAAATGACGTTGAAAATTTAAAGTCAGGCCCCGTTTTATAGGGGAGGTCAGATTAAAATCGAAAATGCGGAAATGAGTCTTACGAATACTGAGTTGCACGCCTCACTAAAAAAGATTTTTGGTTTTTCAAAGTTCAAGGGACTTCAGGAAAATGTAATACAAAATGTGCTTGATGGGAAGGACACTTTTGTAATTATGCCAACTGGAGGGGGCAAATCGCTATGTTATCAACTACCTGCTATCATGAAAGATGGGGCCGCCATAGTCATATCGCCCTTGATCGCCTTAATGAAGAATCAAGTGGATGCCATTCGCGGCATATCCGAGCAGCAAGGTATAGCTCATGTACTTAACTCGTCATTGACCAAGACCGAAGTGAAACAGGTAAAGGAAGATATGTCCAAAGGCCTTACCAAGTTGCTGTATGTGGCGCCAGAATCCTTGACCAAGGAAGAGAATGTTGAGTTTTTAAGAAGTGTGAAGATTTCTTTTGTTGCTGTTGATGAAGCACACTGTATCTCGGAATGGGGTCATGATTTTAGACCTGAATACAGAAACCTAAAGGGAATCATCAATCGATTGGGTGATGATATTCCAATTATTGGGCTCACGGCCACGGCCACGCCAAAGGTACAGGAAGATATCATCAAGAATTTGGGCATGACCAATGCCGAAGTATTCAAAGCCTCCTTTAACAGGCCCAATCTGTTTTATGAGGTCCGTCCCAAGACACAGAATGTAGATGCGGATATTATTCGATTTGTAAAACAGAATCAGGGAAAATCGGGAATCATTTATTGTTTGAGCCGAAAACGGGTAGAGGAGTTGGCCCAAGTGCTTCAAGTGAATGGAATCAGTGCCGTGCCCTATCATGCCGGTTTTGATGCCAAGACACGTTCCAAATACCAAGACAT
>JAUICT010000463.1 GCA_030429325.1 Bacteroidia bacterium | reverse complement strand
TCCTGCATGGCAGCTGCCAAAATTTCGGAGGCAGACGCGGATAGTTCATTGACCAAAATTACCAATGGACCGTCCCATTGAATTCGTTCATCCTTATCTTCGTGCACCTCTTTGCGCTGTCCTGAAGATCGTACTTGAACAATGGGCCCATCCTTTATGAACAACCCGGCCATTTCGACCACGGTTTTCAATGAGCCGCCGCCATTGTCCCTTAAATCGAGAACAATGCCTTCTGCTCCAGCTTCTTTCAAGCGCTCCACTTCCTTGGCCACATCGGTTGCGGCATTTCGTTCGGTATAGTCTTCAAAGTCAACATAAAACTTGGGCAAGTTAATGAGACCGAACTTATGGTCATCGCCTGTTTTTATAGTTGCTGATTTTGCATAAGATTCTTCCAATTCCACAACATCACGGGTAATGGAAACTACTTCAATGGTACCGTCTACCCTTCTAACGGTAAGGTCCACAATGGTCCCTTTGGGGCCTTTGATCAATTTAATAGCGTCATCAAGGCGCATTCCCACAATATCGATGGGTTCCTCTCCATTCTGGCCAACTTTTAGAATTTCATCCCCAACTTCCAAGGTTTGATCTCTCCATACCGGACCTCCCGAAATAATTTCAACAATTTTTGCACCTTCAGGTCTTTTTTGCAAACGTGCCCCGATACCTTCAAACTTACCGGACATGCCAATGTCAAAACGTTCCTTTTCCTCCGGCGCAAAGTAAAAAGTATGTGGATCAAACTCATCCACTATGGTATTGATGTATTGTACAAACCAATCCTTTCTCTCCAAATCATCTACAAAATCAAAGAACTCGTCCAGAGTATTCTTCGTGTTTTCACGTGCTTCTTCCTCGGTCAATTCACGATTCACAGAGGTTGGAATTTCGTTGTATTTTACAAAAGCCTGTGCAGATGCTTGTGGGCCATCCCCTTGTGCGGTTTCAGAAATCCGATTTTCCACCTTGTTCTCAAAAACGGCCAAGGTGTTATATTTCAGTTGTTTTCTCCAACGCTCCTTAAGTTGTTTCTTGTTCGCCGCAAATTCTTGTTTTTTATAATCAATATCGATAGACTCATCAAGCGTATAGTCGAAAGGCTCAGAAAGCACTTCCTTGTAGATTTCCTTGGCCTCGTTCATACGGACCATCAAACGCTGATATACTACATTGAAAAAAGTGATTTCCGTATTTCTGATTTCATCATCGATCATAAATCGGTACTTTTCAAATTCCCGCACATCACTTTCCAGAAAATATCTTTTGGTGGGATCAAGGATATCGATAAAATCATCAAAAACATTGGAACTAAAAGTGTCATCCAAATCTTTGGGCTCATAATGGCCCCGCTCCAAGACATAGGTAATCAAATCCAACAGTAATTTGTCCTTATCATCGTTCTCAAAAGACTTATTGGTAAAGCTACAAGAGGCGACTGCAACAAGAATCACCAAAAGTGCCAAAACGAAGTTCTTCTTCATAATATGTTTTTTTCGGACCGAAACCATCTGACCTAAAAGGCTGGATATACATTGCGGTATCCGTCGTTTTTAATTGTATGAATTCCCTAAGATACTGAAAAAACCGTGCCAGTTCATTGTGTTCCGCTTAATTTTTTGTTAAACGGTCGGGGCGTCATATCCTTATGAAAAACGTATTTTTATGCCATTAATTATACGAAATGGAAAAACCACTTATCCTGGTCACCAATGATGATGGAATCACAGCTCCGGGTCTTAGGGCCCTGATACGGATCATGAAAGAAATAGGAGACGTTATTGTGGTGGCACCGGACAGCCCCCAATCGGGCATGGGACATGCCATTACGGTGGATAGCACCCTCTTCTCCAAAAAGGTGGTCGTAGACCATAAGGAAGGTGCCCCAAGTGAATACAGTTGTAGCGGAACGCCAGCCGATTGTGTAAAATTGGCCCTTCGGGTAATTCTGGACCGAAAACCGGATATTTGTGTGAGTGGCATCAACCACGGGTCCAACTCTTCCATCAATGTCATCTATTCCGGCACCATGAGTGCTGCCATAGAGGCAGGTATCGAAGGTATTCCTGCCATTGGGTTTTCCCTTTGCGATTATTCATGGGAAGCCAACTTTGAGCCTTCATTGAAGTCCATCAAAAAAATTGTGGTCGAGGCCTTGGCCAACGGAATCCCCAAGGGAACCGTGCTCAATGTGAACATTCCCAAAACCTCTGAAGAGCCCAAGGGCATAAAGGTTTGCAGACAGGCCAGGGGAAATTGGAAGGAGGAATTTGACAAGCGCACCAGCCCTTCTGGAAAGGATTATTATTGGTTGACAGGCGAATTTGAACTTTTGGACAAAGGAGAAGATACGGATGAATGGGCGCTCGCCAACGGTTATATTTCGGTGGTTCCCACCCAGTTTGACCTTACGGCCCACCACGCCATTTCGAACATAAACAACTGGAACTTGAATGGACACTAAAAAGGAAATCATTATCGGTTTTGTTGTGGGCATCATAGCAAACACTTTTGGCACTTTACTATACATTCTTTTGTTTTCTGATATTGG
>JAUICT010000016.1 GCA_030429325.1 Bacteroidia bacterium | reverse complement strand
TTTCCCGGGCAATGGTCGGATCAATCCTTTCATTTCCAAGTTCAAAAGAGTGGATGAGGTTTTAAAAATAGGTAGTTTACACTCCAAAGCTACGGTGTCCAGCAATTGTTTTCCGTTCAATTGTAAGTAGGAATAGACAGACTTTTCTGTTTCATCCAAATCGATAAAAAGTTGTTTTTGTACTGGCACTTTTTCCTTTTTTTCCTCCAACTCCCATCCCAAAAGATAGATCAAATCCGCTGCTGAAGTAAGCAAATGGGCCTTTTGTCTTTTGATAAGGTCATTGCAGCCCCTACTGAATTTATCCGTGCATCTTCCTGGCACGGCAAACACTTCCCGATTATACCCATTGGCCAAATCTGCCGTGACAAGACTCCCTCCTTTTTCGGCCGACTCTACTACCAAGGTTGCTTCGCTCATCCCAGCTATGATCCGGTTCCGCTTTAGAAAATTTTCCCGGTCCGGCTTGCTGTTGCTCCAAAAGTCTGTGATGAATCCCCCATTCCGTTCCATGGCCGCCACATACTTTTTATGTGCCTTGGGATATATCTGATTCAGTCCATGAGCCAAGCATGCCACAGTCTGCAACCCCCTTTCCATGGCCGCTTTTTGGATGGCTATGTCCACCCCATACGCAAAACCACTCACCAAAATAGGGTCCAACGGAGCAATCTCTTCCAAAAACGCCTCGCAAAAAGCAGTGCCATAGCTTGTAATATTTCGAGTGCCCACTACACTGATAATCCTTCTTTCCCTTAAATTGATGTTGCCCTTCATAAAAATGAGAATGGGACCATCCACGCAATGTTTCAAATAGGCCGGATAGTCTTCCTCCATAAAATAGGAGGCTTTGATGTTCTCCTTGGAAATAAATTGGTATTCGGATTCGGCTTCATCCAGATACATGGCATCGTGGAGTCCCTTCAAGGTAAACTGCCCAATCCCCTCAATCTTTAAAAGGTGATGTGGTTTATCCTTAAAAATGGCCGTTGGACTACCACAATGGGAAATTAATTTCTTGGCCGTGATATCGCCAATATTGGGAATGGCCTGTAGGCGGAGCGCCGCAATAATTTCAGGTTCAGTCATTTGATTTGGGTGTGATAATTGTTCACAAAATACAGATTTTCAAATGTTAATAAAAAGTTATCCCTCCTATTTTGTTCTCCTATATTTTTTGCAATATTTGTGGCCATGCGGATTGATTCTTACATAGAAAAATTGCTGTTCGATTACAATTGTGTTGTGGTGCCTGGTTTTGGGGCTTTCCTCGCACATGGAAAATCCGCAGAGATTGATGTGACCACCAACACTTTGATCCCTCCTTCCAAAACCATTTCCTTTAATGCCCAATTGTCCAAAAATGACGGGCTTTTGGTGTCCCATATTGCCAAGGAAAAAAAATTGGGCTATGAGGAGTTGTTGCAGGAAGTGGAAGAAGTATCCCGCTCATGGAAAAATAAGTTGGAACAAGGGGAAAGCATTGAACTTTTTGGGGTTGGAAAGCTTTGGTATAATAGGGAACAACGCATTCAATTCCAGCCTGAGAACAGAACCAACTTTTTGACCTCATCTTTCGGATTATCCGCTTTTTCGGCCACACCCATTCAGCGTGAGGTACTCAAAGAGGAGGTTGAGGAACTCGAAGAAAAAATTCCGTTCATCATCACTCCTGAAAAACGGGAACAAACCTCCTTCAGACCTTGGTTAAAATATGCTGCCGTATTGTTTTTGGCAGTTTCCTTGGGTGTTACCTCTTACCGCACTTATGGTGACCTTCAGCAAAAACAAGTTGCTGTCCAACAAGATGCTCAAGAACAGGTGTCTCGTTTAATCCAAGAAGCCACTTTCTTTGAAAGTGATCCCCTGGAACTGCCTGCTTTAAATTTGGATGTAACCAAAAAGAAATTGGGCAAACACCATGTCATTGCCGGCGCTTTCCGCATGGAGGAAAATGCTGAAAAACGTGTGGAACAGCTAAAAAGCAAAGGTTTCAATGCATTTTATTTAGGCATCAACAAATATGGCCTTCACCAAGTGGCCTATGATAGTTTTGAAGACCCCAAAGAAGCATTGGCTTTTCTTAAAAAGGTAAAGACCTCCGAATCCCGTGATGCTTGGCTTCTTTCCGAGAAATAAGCCTACTTTTCTTTAAAACGATACCACACTTCAATATCTTTGCGCAAAATTTAAAGGTATGCGCGCTAAAACTCCAAGCGAATCCAGAACCGTAATGACCGATTTGGTCCTCCCCAGCGAGACCAACCCCTTGAACAATCTGTTTGGCGGGGAACTCTTGGCCCGAATGGATCGGGCGGCCAGCATTTCGGCCCGTAGGCATAGCCGAAGAATCACAGTTACCGCCTCAGTGAACCATGTGGCCTTTAACCGGGCGGTGCCCTTGGGCAGTGTGGTTACCGTGGAAGCCGCTGTCTCCCGGGCGTTCAAGACCTCCATGGAGATTTTTATTGATGTGTGGATCGAAGATCGTTTTACCGGCGAACGCACCAAGGCTAATGAGGCCATTTATACTTTTGTGGCTGTAGACGATACGGGAAAACCTACTGAAGTTCCCTCTTTGGAACCTGAAACCGATTTGGAAAAGGAGCGTTTTGCCGCAGCTTTACGTAGAAAACAATTGAGTTTGGTGTTGGCTGGTAAACTAAAACCTTCAGATGCCACCGAGCTTAAGGCCTTGTTTCTGGGTTGATTCTCAATACCGTTTTTCCTAGCTTCAACAAGTTCACCTAAAAGAAAAACCACTCGATTGATGATTTCCTAGTCGAGTGAAACCACGATTTTATTTTAAGATTATGGGATTCCATGTTAAGCACGGAATGGCATTGGGGACGGACACGAACTCCCCCAATTGACCTGAATGTCTTTGCAATTTCGACAGAGTGAGGTACGGGCGACGAGAAATCTTATGATCAACAGATTCCTTCTCGTTCGAGACATCCTTGGTTGGGTGAGATTTCTCAATCGTCACTACGTTCCTCATATCGAAATGACGATTGCGGATTGGACATTGTCATTCTAGAATTATGGGATTCCATGTCAAGCACGGAATGACGTAGGGGACGGACACGAATTCCCCCAATTGACACGAATGTCTCTGTCTTTTCGACAGAGCGAGGTACGAGCAACGAGAAATCTTATGATCAACAGATTCCTTCTCGTTCGAGACATCCTTGGTTGGGTGAGATTTCTCAATCGTCACTACGTTCCTCATATCGGAATGACGATTACGCATTGGACATTGTCATTCTAGAATTATGGGATTCTGTGTCACGCACGGAATGACATTGGGGACGGACACCAACTCCCCCAATTGACCTGAATGTCTCTGTCATTTCGACAGAGTGAGGTACGAGCAACGAGAAATCTTATGATCAACAGATTCCTTCTCGTTCGAGACATCCATGGTTGGGTGAGATTTCTCAATCGTCACCACGTTCCTCATATCGAAATGACAATTGCGGATTTCAGATGGGAGTGTTCGCCATAAGATAAATACAACCTTGCGGCAGAAGGGTTTACTTCTTGATCTTTAGAAATCAAAATTATCCGGGTCCGGGCCAAAGCGCTTGCCACGGTCCAAGGCATCCAACCGATGCATATCTTCCGGGCTGAGTTCAAAGTCGAAAATAGCCGCATTGGAGATAATCCGTTCTTTCTTGGAAGATTTAGGAATGGTGACCACCCCTTTTTGAAGGTCCCATCGCAACACAATCTGTGCAACGGTCTTGTTGTACTTGGAAGCTAAATCCTTCATAATCTCAAGGTCAAAGATGTTTCCCTGCATCATGGGCGACCATGCTTCGTACTGGATACCCTTGGCACGGCAGAAATCCACCAAATCCTGTTGTACCAAATACGGATGGAATTCCATTTGGTTCACCATGGGGACAATCTCGGCCGAGGTCAACAAATCCTCCAAATGGTGCTGTAAAAAGTTGCTCACACCAATGGCTCGTACTCTTTTTTCCCTGTAAAGTTGTTCGAGGGCTTTCCAGGTTTCTTTGGATAGTTCGCCTTTGGGCCAATGGATCAAGTATAGATCCAGATAGTCGGTATCCAACCGTTTTAAACTCGCTTCAAAAGCTTTTAGGGTACTGTCATAGCCCTGATCGGTATTCCAGACCTTGCTTACCAAGAAAACATCTTTTCGGGGAACATTGCTTTCTTTAATACCAATGCCTACGCCTTCCTCGTTGTTATAGATAGAGGCGGTATCCACATGCCGGTATCCGTGGTTCAAGGCATCCTTTACCGCGTTGATGACTTCGCCACCATCTTTGGAGAGATAAACCCCCAATCCAAAATACGGCATTTGAACACCATTGTGCAACGTAAAACTTCCTTGTAAATCCGTGATTCTTCGCATAGGCTATAATTGATAGATCCATTCTTCAGGATTTAAGCGATTGGAATCCCTGTATAAATAGAACTTTAGCTTTGTAGTGCCATCAAACCGATTGGTATAAACATCGCCCAAGACCTCTTTTGCAGCAACCTTGTCCCCTTTCTTAACGTATAATTTTGAAAGATTGTAATAGGTGCTGATATAGTTTCCGTGCTTTATGGTTACTCCTTTACTCCCTCCCGGAACGGATATAATAGCAATGACCTCTCCTTCAAAAATGGCCCGTGCCTGGCTCCCCTTATCAGTAGTAATGGTAACCCCATTGTTCTGGTGTTTTATTCCAGGATAGATTTTGTCTGCATACACCCCATACCCTTGGCTTTTAATCCCTTTTTCCACAGGCCAAATTAGCCTTCCCTTATTTGCTGAAAAATTATCGGCCACCAACTTGGCTTCAGGTGTCAAGGCAAATTTTACCGCACTTGTAGACTTTCCTGAGCTTTTGTTGGAACTGGCAATGGCACTTTTAATCAATCTTTCTATTTCACGATCAATTCTACGGGCCTCTTTTTGCTTTTCTGCTATTGCCGAAGTATACTTGGCCTCATTTTGGCGAACACTCCTTAAAAGATCTCTCTGCGCTTCCACTTCGCGTGAAAGTTCGTTCTTGGCTTTGGTGTTCTCCGCCAACAGTTGGTCTTTCTCCTTGCGCTGTATCACCAAATCTTGGTTGAGCTTGGCCAATTCTTCGGTTTTTTTAATGATCCCCTCTCCTTGTTTTTTTCGATGCTTCGCATATTGTTGCATGTATTGAAGCCTTTTAAAAGCCTGAAAAAAATTCTCGGCACTCAAGAGGAACATCAACCGATTGTTCTGGGATTTGTTCTGATAGGTTTTTTGGATCAATTGGGCATAATCTTCTTTCAATAGGTTCAGATCTTCCCGAAGCTTACTGATGTTCCTTATGTTGACATTGATTTGCCTGTTGAGCAAATTGGATTGCTGGTTGGTGACCCTGATCAGTTCTTGGCGTACATTTATTTTGTTGTCCAAGGCCTCCATCTGATCCAAAATGGTCCCTTTTTCCTTGCGTTCGGCAAAGAGCAATCTATTGATTTCCTTGATTTCTTGCTGTAAGCGCTCCCGCTTGGCCTCCAATGCCTTTTGCTCGCTGGTCTGTGCAGTAGATGGAGCAACAAAAAATATAGTAAACATCAGAAAATAAAAACAATATGAAATCTTACCTCTCATATTACTTTAATGTAATTTTATCATAGCCTTTGGGGACTTTGTACGGAAAATTCATGGGTTTGTTCAATTCCAGATTCCTAAAATTCAAGTCTATGGTTGTTTTATCCTTAGCTTCGGCCGCCACAATCTTAATGTCTTCGGGCAATATGTTTCCTGAAATATCCTGATAAGTATATTTTATGTGGAGTTGTCTTGATTTTTCCGGCTGTGATATTTCTTGTGAAGCAATCTTAAAGTTTTTGGGCTCCAATTGCAGCAAGATCTTGAACAGCTCCCTTGCCTTTCTCGGTTTCAGTTCGTAGTTCGCCCCACTTACAGCAGAGGTAAACTTTTCCTTTCTTAAATCCAATACGGCATTGCCCAGCAATAGGTTCTGGACTTTATCAAAATCCAAATCGGTTCCCAATAGGTCACTTAAATAACTGAAATCCCCATCAAAGTACTCATTATCCAACTTGTTGTAAAAAGACACTTTCTCTGGTGTGATATGGGCCTTAACCACCCCCAATGGAGCACTCATCCAAATTACCTTGTCCTTTTCCATCCGCAGGCTTACGTTTACTCCTTGGGTCTCATCACCGTTGGAATAATCTATCTTGACCCGTCCGCTCAAGGTTTTGAACTTGGGTTGATGGCTATAATGGTTGTCAATAATATTTTTTGCGGACATTCGGGAATCCACCTCGCCTCCCGTGACCGACTTGGTGCCTTTACAAGAAGTCCCAAGCACAGCCATGGACAACAATAAAATCACTGCCCTATTCTTGTATATGTCCTTTATTTGAATCCTCATAGTCCGGATTTAATCTTGTTCAAATATTCATTTGCCTTTGAGGTGTTACCTATACTGGTATATGCTTTAGACAATTCTTTATACAAAAGGTTTGCCAAAGCATCCGTATCATCCAACAAATAATCCAATCCGCTCTCCAAGACTTCAATGGCCTTGTTAGCGTTTGATGTATTGTTCAGTGCAGCCCCATAAGCGTAATAAAAATAAGGCTGCAAAGGATACGCATCCAAAGCTTCTTTGGAAATGGCCAATGCTTCTTTATAGTTGGTATCTGCCAGCAAATCGTCAATCTGACCTCGATATCGAGCTACTGGATCGTCCTCATTTGTTTGGGGCGCATTTCTGGTAACAACAGTTTCCGCTTCTTTCTTCCCATGCTCCAAGGAGTCTTTGATCTTAGAGGTCAGATTCGTCGCAAAAGTTGAATTCCCGAGCTCTTTGAGTATATTCAAGGCATCCTGATACTTCTGCTTTTTGAAATACCCCAGGGCCAGATTTTGTTTTAGCTGTCCGTTGGAATAGGGGATTTGCTCTTTTACATTATCCCATGGCACTCCTTGTTTTTCCAGAATACTGAGCAGATTGTCCAAATACCAAAAGTCCGTAGGCTCGGCATTTAGAGCCCTAATGGCATATTCTTGAGCTAGAATGTATTGTTTGTCCAACAAATAGGCTTTGGCCAGCTCATAATCCACCACGCTGTTTGTAGGGTCCAATTGTTTACACTTTAGGAACAAGTCAATTGCCCTGTCATAATTCTGAATCCCTTTTTGTTTGAGGGCCTCAAAAAAGCTTTCTTGGAACTCATCGGTGTATTCCTCCAGATAGACTTCGGAACTTTCTTGCTCTTCTTGGGCATGGCCTGTGCTCCATGTCATTGTGGACACTGCCAAACATATCCATAAAAGAACGATTCTATCCATAACATTCAAGTCCCCATCGAAATCAAAAAAAGTGTCTTTACTCCATAACGGAATAATCCCCTATACTTATTGCCTCAAAGTTACCATTAAAAACCACATAATTGCCAATCATGGCATTGTCCAAATTGGCATTGGATATTTTGCTATTGTTCTGAATGAGGCTATTCTTAATGGTTGAATTTTCCAAAACTGTGTTCGCCCCAACTGATACAAAAGGACCTACCGTAGTGTTTTTGAGCACCACATTATCACCAATAAAGCAGGGTTCTATAATATTAGCGTTTTCAGTTTTCACTGAATTGGCTATCAATTTTTCACCATCTTTTGCCAAAAAGCCCAACATGCGCTGATTGGTCTCTACGGTCACATTCTTGTTGCCGCAGTCCATCCATTCATCCACTTGTCCTGGCACAAATTTCATTCCCTTTTCCATCATGCGCTTGATACCATCGTTGATTTGGTACTCACCACCATTGGTGATATAGTTATCCAATACATGCTGTAGCTCGTTTTTCAATACGGCCACATCTTTAAAATAATAGATGCCTATCACCGCCAAATCGGATACAAACTCTTGGGGTTTTTCCACCAATTCCACAATGTGGTTGTCCTCACTCAATTTAACCACTCCAAAAGCTTCAGGGCTCTCCACTTGTTTCACCCAGATAACGCTGTCTGCTGTTTTATCCAGGTCAAAATCGGCACGGATAAGGGTATCTGCATAGGCAATGACCGCTGGACCACTCAAGGATTCCTTGGCACTCATTATGGCGTGGCCGGTTCCCAAAGGCTGATCTTGTCGGTAAATAGACCCTTTTGCTCCCAATTCTTTGGCAAGTTCCATTAAGCTCTGCACTACATCATCCCCAAAAAAAGCAGGGTCTCCCAAAATAAAGGCAACTTCCTCGATAGGTTCGCCCAGTACTTTGGCAATATCACTCACCAAGCGATGCACTATAGGTTTTCCCGCTACTGGAATCAATGGTTTTGGTACAGTTAATGTGTGTGGTCTCAGTCGGGAACCTCTTCCCGCCATAGGTACGATTATTTTCATATTCACTCACCTGCGCAGGCAGGTGTCTCACTTTTATTGTTAAACTTTGTTTGTTTCTCGATGCAACGGTTTATCTAAACTTATTTTAATTCAATTTCCAATTAAGGCTAATGTCTATCCAATTCGGGTTAAATTCCTTTATCAAATTGATTTTCCATTCTCTTTTCCATTTCTTCATTTGCCTTTCGCGCTTTACAGCCTTTTCCCCATTTTCAAACTCTTCAAAATAAACCAACTTATCGCAATTATATTTTGCTGTAAATGATTGTGGATAAACTTTTAACTTATGCTCTTTTACCCGCTCTTCAAGATTATCTGTAATGCCAATATAAAGCGTCCCGTCTGGTCGATTGCACATGATATAAACATTCCACTCTTTCATACATTGAACAGAGGTTGTGCAATTTTCTATTTTAGTTAAACTTCTTGACCTTGCTCTTAAAGATTCCTGCCTTCACAGGAATTTTACTTAGTGCCTGTGCTTCCAAACCCACCAGCTCCTCTATCGGTTTCCGAAAGAGAATCAACTTCCATCCATTCAGCTCGTTCATGCTTTGCCAATACCATTTGGGCAATCCGTTCGCCATTTTCAACAACAAACTCCTCAGAGGACAGGTTCACCAAAATTACCCCCACTTCTCCACGGTAATCCGCGTCAATGGTTCCTGGGGCATTCAAGACAGATATTCCCTTTTTGGCCGCCAAACCACTACGGGGCCTTACTTGGGCTTCATACCCTACAGGAAGTTCCATAAAGATTCCCGTGGGCACAACAGCTCTTTCCAAAGGTTTTAGTGTGATTGATTCTTCTAGGTTTGCCCTTAAATCCATCCCTGCGGAGGCCAATGTTTCGTAATGGGGCAGTTTATGACTTGACTTGTTGATTACCTTAATTTTCACGCTTTAAAAATATGCTTCTTAGATTATCTCCTTCCATTCTATAAATCAACATCAAAAATAACAAAAGAAGAAGGCTACCGGCTATTAAATTTCTATTAAAAACATAGAACGAGAGGATGGAAAACAGAAGTGAAACCGAAAGATAGAAGATTATTTTACGCATATTGTAAGGTACGGGGTAGTATTTTCTTCCAAAGAAATACGACAGGAGCATCATACTACCATATGCTGCCAATGTGGCCCAGGCTGATGCCATATATCCCATTTTTGGAATCAATGCAACGTTTATGATTAAAGTGACCAAAGCTCCAATGGACGAAATATAGGCCCCAAACTTGGTCTGGTCCGTGACCTTGTACCAAACAGAGAGGTTGTGATAGATTCCCAAACAAAAACTTCCCAGCAGGATAATGGGCACAACATTTAAGGCTTCTCGATAAATTGCATTGCCGATTAGAATCTTGGCCAACACGTCTACAAAAACAATGACCCCCAGTAGAATAATGCTGCCCAGAATTACAAAGTAATTGGTAATCTGTGCATAGGTCCGTTGGGGTTTTTCCGATTTGGCATGACTGAAGAAAAAAGGCTCTACACCCATCCGGAAAGCTGTACCGAACAAGGTCATGAACAAAGCCAATTTATAGCATGCACTATATTTCCCTACTTCGGCCTCGGCGATGTCCTGGGGCAACATTTCGGTGAGTAAAATCTTATCGAATACTTCATTGATGGTAAATGCCACTCCGGCCAGCATTACTGGACCAGCATATTTTAACATCTTTTTCCAAAGATGTGTATCAAACGTATAGGGAACCTTAATATATGTGGGGAATAGAATCAACAGTGTAACCCCGCTTGCTATAACATTCGAAATCAGCACATAATGGATTTCCCAATCTGTTTTGTAAATAGAATGGTAGAACCCACTTTCCGTTTCTTGGGCCATTTGGGGCAAAATCAGCAGGAAAAAGACATTGAAAACCAAGTTGATGACCACATTGATGGTTTTTAATACCGCATACCGCATTGGCTTTTCTTGAGCCCTCAATAGTGCAAACGGGATAATGACCAAGGCATCCAAAACTAGAATAAAGGCCGTGAACTTTATATAATCAGGGTTGATGTTGGTTACTTCGGACAGCCATTCTTTTACCGAAAGTGCCATTATCAAAAACAGCAATGATGACCCCAACAGGGAGATAAGGGAGGTGGAAACTACCTTTTCCTTATCCTCACTCTTATGGTAAAACCGGAAAAAAGCGGTCTCCATACCATAGGCCAAAAACACGTTGAAAATGGCAATCCAAGCATAAATATTGGTGTATTGACCATAGCCTGATGCATTTTCAAAGACCGAGGTATATAGGGGAAGCAGTAGAAAGGAAATTACCCTCGGCAAAACTGTGGCGAGGCCATAGATAAAAGTCTGCTTAAAAAGCTTTTTTAACGGGTTCAATAGGTGTGTTCTTTAAAACCTTTTAAATAAAGTCACAAGTTACACAAAACCCTTTAGTCCAATGGGGTCAAAATTGACCAAACAAAAAGGCCGCTTTAAGCGGCCTCTTATATATGATTCTTATAAAGTCTCGTTGTTCATTGTTTCGACTTAATTGTTCAATGCCTCCGCGCCACCAACAATTTCAAGGATTTCGCTGGTAATGGCTGCCTGGCGGGCTTTGTTATAGGTAAGCGTCAATTGCGCTTTCAACTCTCCTGCATTATCTGTTGCCTTGTGCATGGCTGTCATACGAGCACCGTGCTCACTGGCAAAGGAATCGCGAATAGCCTTGTACAACTGGGTCTTCAAGGATTTTGGAATCAATTGCTCCACGATTTCAGCCTTAGAGGGCTCAAAAATATAATCTGAAGCCACCGGAGCATCCCCTTCAACGGAAATAGGTAGGAACTGCTCGGTCATTACAATCTGTGTAGCAGCGTTCTTGAACTTGTTGTATACCAATTCTATCTTGTCATAACTGCCAGAGGCAAATTGCTCCATCAAGAAATCTGCGATTTCAGCAACATTGTCAAAAGTCAAATCATCATAAACATTACTGTGGTTGGCCACAATAGTGTTCTTTTTCCTGAGGATGTCGTTCCCTTTTTTGCCAATGGTTACAAAGTCTACCTGCTTGCTCGCATATTTGTCGGTCACCAAGCTATTGCTTTGTTTGATAATGTTGGAGTTAAATGCTCCACACAAGCCACGGTTGGATGTGATTGCAACCACCAAAACCTTGTTTACCGGCCTTGCAGCGGCAAACTTACTTCCTGCATCCCCTTCCAAACTTGCACTTAATCCTTGTAACAATTCGGTAAGCTTATCAGCATAAGGACGCATGGCCGTAATGGCATCCTGAGCCTTTTTCAACTTTGCGGCCGATACCATTTTCATGGCACTGGTAATTTGCATCGTTGAAGAGATGGATGAAATCCTATTCCGTATTTCCTTTAGATTCGCCATATCTTTTGTTGTCATTCCGCACTAGGTGCGGAATCTTTTTGGTTATTGATTCCTGCTGCCCTTCGACTGCGCTCAGGGTGACTGCAGGAATGACAATTATTATGCCTTATACTTGCTTGAAAGATCCTTACAAACAGCTGTCAATGTATCGGTAACCTCATCGGTTAATTTACCAGCTTTAAGGGCATCCAAAACATTTCTGTGCTTGGCGTTCAAAAACTCCAAGAAATCTTTTTCAAACTCTTTTACCTTTTCCACAGGAACATCTCTCAACAAGTTCTTGGAACCTGCAAAGATGATAGCCACCTGATCTTCTACTGTAAATGGATCGTTCTGTCCTTGTTTCAAGATTTCAACGTTTCTACGTCCTTTCTCAATTACATTCAAGGTAGCGGCATCCAAATCTGAACCGAACTTGGCAAACGCTTCCAATTCACGGAACTGCGCTTGATCCAATTTCAAGGTACCTGCTACTTTCTTCATGGATTTGATCTGTGCGGAACCACCCACACGAGATACGGAGATACCTACGTTAATCGCGGGCCGTACACCTTGGTTGAACAAATCTTGTTCCAAGAATATCTGACCATCGGTAATGGAAATTACGTTGGTTGGGATATAGGCGGAAACGTCACCTGCTTGGGTTTCAATAATTGGCAATGCGGTCAATGAACCGCCCCCTTTTACCACAGGTTTCAACACCTCTGGAAGGTCGTTCATGTCTTTTGCAATATCATCATCTGCAATCACTTTTGCAGCACGTTCCAACAATCTTGAGTGCAAATAGAATACGTCACCAGGATACGCCTCACGACCTGGAGGCCTACGCAACAACAAGGATACCTCACGATAGGCAACCGCTTGTTTTGACAAATCATCATAGATGATCAAAGCTGGACGACCTGTATCCCTAAAGTATTCACCTATTGCTGCACCAGCAAATGGAGCATATACCTGCATAGGCGCAGGGTCTGATGCGTTGGCGGCAACAATAGTGGTATAGGCCAAGGCACCTTTATCTTCCAAAGTCTTTGCGATGGCAGCCACAGTTGATGCTTTCTGCCCTACAGCAACATAGATACAGTATACAGGCTCTCCGGCATCATAAAATTCTTTCTGATTTAGGATGGTATCGATACAAACAGTTGTTTTTCCTGTCTGTTTATCACCAATTACCAACTCCCTTTGCCCACGACCAATTGGAATCATGGCATCAATCGCCTTGATACCGGTCTGCAAAGGTTCGTTTACAGGTTGTCTATAGATTACACCAGGGGCTTTTCGCTCCAAGGGCATCTCATAGGTTTCTCCAGAGATAGGTCCTTTTCCATCGATAGGATTCCCCAGGGTGTCCACAACACGGCCAACAATTCCTTCACCCACTTTAATGGATGCGATACGTTGTGTACGTTTTACGGTAGCACCTTCCACAATCTCTTTGGATGGGCCCAACAAAACCACACCAACGTTATCTTCTTCCAGGTTCAAAACGATACCTTCCATACCGCCATCAAACTCTACCAACTCCCCGTACTGGGCATTGGAAAGTCCGTAAACACGGGCAATACCATCACCCACTTGCAATACGGTACCTACTTCATCCAAAGAAGCGGTAGCCTCAAAACCTGATAACTGTTTTTTCAAAATTGCTGATACCTCAGCGGCTTTTACTCCT
>JAUICT010000462.1 GCA_030429325.1 Bacteroidia bacterium | reverse complement strand
CATATTTTTCATCGCCATAATTTTAGGAGGGTTGATCCTTGACTCCTGTTCTACCCAAAAGGACAAGTTCATCAACCGAAACTGGCATGCCCTAAACACCAAGTACAACACCTTGTACAATGGCAACATTGCTTTTGAAAGGGGACGGGAGGAACTCAATGAAAGCTATCGGGATGATTATTGGGAAATCCTCCCCGTGGAACGTTTAGAGGTCACGGATGAGGTAAAGCTAGATTCCGAGGACAACAACCCCAATTTTATCATTGCTGAGGAAAAGGCCACCAAAGCCATCCAAAAGCACAGCATGGATATTAAGGATCAAGAGCGCAATCCGCAAACAGATGAAGCCTTCTTGCTTTTGGGCAAAGCACGCTATTTTGATCAACGTTATATCCCCGCATTGGAATCGTTTAATTACATCCTCAGAAAATATGTGGAGAGTGATAAATTAAACGAAGCCACTATTTGGCGGGAAAAGACCAACATGCGATTGGATAATCCGGAAGTGGCGATTAAGAACCTTAAAAGGTTGTTCAAGTATGAGTCGCTCAAAGATCAGGAATATGCCGATGCCAATGCTGTTTTGGCGCAATGCTATATCAATTTGAATGCACCGGATACGGCCATCCAAAAACTTAAGATAGCTCAGGCCTACACCAAAAAGAACCCCGAAAAAGGAAGGTATCTGTTTATCATTGGTCAGTTGTTCAACCAATTGGGGCATAGAGACAGTGCCAACTATGCGTTTGACAAAGTAATTGCCCTTAATCGAAAATCACCACGAGTGTATATGATCAATGCACACCTGAAGAAAATCCAGAATACGGAAATTACCGATGGGAATAAAGAAGAGCTGTTGGAGTATCTCACCGATTTGGAGGAAAACCGCGAAAACCGCCCCTTTTTGGACAAGATTTATCGTGAAGTGGCCCAATTCCATTTGGCCAATGAATCGGATAGTTTGGCACTGGCGTACTACAACAAATCACTCAAGGCCACCCAAGGCGAGCAAAAGCTCAATGCCCTTAACTATCAAAGTTTAGCGGATTATTATTTTGATGAGGATGCATACAAAACTGCCGGGGCGTACTATGATAGTACGTTGACCAATCTAAAAGAGAATACCCGACAATTCAGGAACATTAAAAAAAGATTGGACAATCTGGAAGATGTCATCAAATATGAGGACATCGTTCAACACACAGATAGTATCATAACGCTTTACGAAATGCCGGAAGCGGAGCGTAAAGCGTATTTTGAGGATTACGTTGCCGAACTGAAACGCAAGGAAGAAGCTGAAGAGGAAAAGAAGAAACAACAGGCCGCTGCAGGCTTTGCCACTTTTGCCAAGAGCAAAGGAGGAAAACAAAACCAAGGGAAGTTCTACTTTTATAATGTAACGAGCTTGGGGTATGGTAAAAACGATTTTAAGACCCGTTGGGGAGACCGCAGCTTGGAAGATGATTGGCGCTGGAGCAATAAATCCCGAACCCTGATATCTGAAGCTACGGGAGAACAGGTGGCAGGCAATGATCCATCATCTGAAAACCTTACGGAAGACCAACGATATTCAACGGAGTATTATTTGGATCGGATTCCCACCGATGTAGCTGAAATCGACAGCCTTCGAACGGAAAGAAACTTTGCCAACTACCAATTGGGGTTGATCTACAAGGAAAAATTCAAGGACAACCTGTTGGCCGCCGCAAAACTGGAAAAGGTATTGGCCTCCAATCCAGAGGAACGATTGGTTCTTCCATCAAAATACAACCTGTTCAAGATTTATGAGGAAAGCGGCAGTCCCTTGGCCCAGAACATGAAACAGGACATCATTGCCAATCACCCTGATACTCGTTATGCAGAAATTTTATTGAATCCACAAGCCGTTCTGGAAGGAAACACCGATAGTCCGGATGCACGTTATGCAACCCTTTTTAAATTGTATGAAAAGCAAGAGTTCCTTCAGGTCATTACCCAGTCGGAGAGATATATCAACCAATTCACAGGAGATCCCATAGTGCCCAAATTTGAAATGTTGAAGGCCAATGCCATTGGTCGCCTACAAGGTTTTGAACCATTTAAGGAGGCATTAAACTATGTGGCTCTGACCTATCCCAACAATCCAGAGGGAAAAAAGGCTGAGGAAATGGTCGAGGAGCAGTTGCCCAAATTGGAAAAAAAGGATTTTTCTCCAGAAACCGGATCTAGTGGTGCTGGTAACTGGAAAGTGGTTTTTCCGTTTAAGATACGGGATGATGAAAAAGCATTAAAGCTGCAAGAAAGATTGGTGGAAGCCATCAAGGAACTGAACTATAGGAATACGGTTTCCAAAGATATCTATACCCTTGAGGACGAGTTCGTAGTGGTCCACGGTTTTCGTTCCAAAGACTTTGCCCTAGGCTTTGCCGAGCTCATAAAAAACAATAAGGACTACCGTATCAAAGATGAGAATTTCGTAATTTTATCGGATAACTATAAAATTATTCAAGTACATAAGAACTTAGAATCATACAAAGCACAATTTTAAACCCCAAAACCCTAGAACACAATGTTTTCTGACAAC
>JAUICT010000461.1 GCA_030429325.1 Bacteroidia bacterium | reverse complement strand
TTGGAAGAATTATTTGCCAGCGCCATTGAAGAAGCATTGCGATAGAAATTCTGTATTTTTAAAAAAACATTCCACTCATGAGGCGCGCAATTTTTCCAGGATCTTTTGACCCACTTACGCTTGGGCATTATGACATCATTAAGCGAGGAATCACCCTTTTTGATGAATTGGTTATTGCCATAGGTATCAACGCGGAAAAAAAATACATGTTCACCTTGGAGGAACGCACCACTTTCATCAAAGAGGCGTTTAAAGATGAGTCCAAGATCACTGTACTAACCTACGAGGGGCTTACCGTTGACTTCTGCAAGAAAATTGGAGCCGATTTTATATTGAGGGGACTAAGGAACCCTGCCGACTTTGAGTTTGAAAAAGCTATTGCACACACCAATCGAAAGCTTTCGGAAATTGAAACTGTCTTTTTATTGACTTCTTCAGGAAAATCATACATAAGCTCATCCATAGTAAGGGACGTTATCCGAAATGGAGGTGATTACTCCGGTCTAGTCCCAGACACTGTAGTGGTAAAGCCTTAATCTACTACAAAGTATCCGGTTTTATTAGGTTTTTCACCGATAAATGGCTTTAAAAAAACTTTCAAACCCTATTTTTTTTCCTAGAAACAACATTTTCACAACTTTTCACAACAAATACTTATTGATAAATGTCAATACCTATAAATTGGTCAGAAATTTCTTAACTACGAGAAGTTCCTCTAACGACCACGTATTTTGAAAGCAGTTGAAAGAATTGCCCAGCATTATCTACTGAAACAGTTGCCAAAAGCCACCGCATTTGTCGGTAAAGATGGCATGTTGGTAGACGCTTCTGATTCGTGGCTCCATATCTTTAATGTTAGCCCCAAGGCTTTTTTCACCACCACTATTTTTGAACTGTTCAGTGATGTGGTCGAAAACATAGATGTACGGGATTTTCTAAAAAATAGTGAATCCAGCACCATTCGCCATCATGAAATTGGCAGTACCCACGAAAAATGGTATGAAAGTACTTTTGCCCCTTGGTTTGATGAAAAGGAAAACCTTGTGGGAACCATCATTCAAACAGATGACATTACCACGTTGGTGGAAAAGGAACTGGAACTGGAACGTGTGAATGCCATATTGCAAGCACAATCCGAAGTTTTAAATGTTGGAAATTGGGAATACGATATAGAATCTGAAAAACTTTTTTGGAGTGAAGAGACCAAGAAGATACACCATGTTCCAATATCATATATCCCTGAAGTTTCAGAAGCGATAGGTTTTTACAAGCAAGGTTATTACCAGAATAAGATTTCCATGCTTTTCCATCAAGTTATGACCAAAGGAACCCCCTTTAGCCAAAAACTTATCATTGTTACCGCCACAGGTGAGGAAAGATGGGTACAAGCCGCAGGAAAGCCAATTCTAAAGGATGGCAAGATCATTAAGGTGTTTGGAACCTTTCAGGACATTCACGAAAAAGTAATGGCCGAAACAAAGACCAAGGAAAACGAACAACTGCTCTATACCTTGATCAATAATATTCCCCTGAACATCTATGTTAAAAATTTAGATTCCAAAAAGATATTGGTGAACAAGGCGGAATGTGAATATTTGGGCAAGAGTCCCAAAGAACTGATCGGGAAGTCGGATTTTGATCTTTATGACACTGAAATAGCAAAAATTTCCCGTGATGAAGACCTGGAGGTTATCCGCACACTAAAGCCAATTTTAGGCAAGGAAACCATCAGCATTAAAAAAAATGGGGAAGCCACTAATTTCCTGACTTCAAAGATTCCACTATTCAATTACGATGGCAATGTAAATGGACTTATTGGCATAAGCATGGACATTACTGCTTTGAAGAAGAAAGAGGACCAGTTGAGAAACTTGATCAATATTACCTCGGTACAGAATAAAAAGCTCATCAATTTTGCCCACATTGTTTCCCACAATCTAAGATCCCATTCCGCCAATTTTTCCATGTTATTGGAGTTCCTTATCAACGAAAAAGATGAAACCGAGAAAGAGAACATCGTAAAAATGCTTTCACAAGCATCAGATCGTCTGTTGGAAACCTTGGACAACCTGAACGAGGTGGTAGACATCAACACCAACATGGATTTGGAAAAGAAGCCACTAAACCTTCATGAAAGTCTTACCAAAGTGCTGCAAAGTCTCGCTGCCCTTTTGGACAAAAACCAAGTGAAAATTGTGAATCATGTGGATAAAGAGCTATGCGTTTCGGCCAACAGTTCTTATCTGAATAGCATTATCATAAACTTGATAACCAATGCCATAAAGTATCGGAGCCCAAAACGCAATCCCATCATCACCCTAAATGCCCAAAAACATGAAAGACAGGTGGTGTTCAGTGTTTCGGACAATGGTCTTGGAATAGATATGGAAAGGTATGGCGGGAAAATATTTGGGCTATATAAAACGTTTCATGATAATAAGGATGCCAAAGGCCTTGGTTTGTATATCATCAGAAACCAAATTGAAGCCATGGGCGGCAGCATAACTGCCAATAGTGAAGTAGATAAGGGTACAATATTTAATGTGTATTTTAATGAAGAAAGTCAA
>JAUICT010000460.1 GCA_030429325.1 Bacteroidia bacterium | reverse complement strand
CCAGCTTGTTGTACATTCTAAAATAGTTCTGAAGGGTGATGGTGGCAAAGGTCTGTGTCATGGCCTCGATTTTCACATTTTCCTTGGCCTCGATGGCTTGGTGAAGTCCATCGGAATAACGTCTACCATCCATAATACGACCGGTCTGCTCATCCACGATCATTACCTTGTTGTCCATGACCACGTATTCCACATCTTTTTCAAAAAGCGTGTAGGCTTTTAATAGCTGTGTCATGGTGTGGATACGTTCACTCTTTACGGCAAAGTCCTTGAAAAGTTCTTCCTTGAGTTCGGCCTCTTTTTCAATTTCTAGATCTTGGTTTTCAATTTTGGCGATTTCACTACCGATGTCGGGCATCACAAAGAAATCCTTGTCTTGATCTCCTGAAATATAATCGACCCCTTTGTCTGTAAGCTCTATTTGGTTGTTTTTTTCATCGATTACAAACAATAATTCGGCATCGATTTTGGGCATTTCCCGATTGTTGTCCTGCATGTAGAAGTTCTCGGTCTTCTGCAACAATTGTTTAACCCCTTCTTCACTCAAAAACTTAATGAGCGCTTTGTTTTTGGGAAGCCCACGGTGTACACGTAGCAAAAGGAATCCACCTTCCTTGGTGTCACCTGCTGCGATAAGTTTCTTGGCTTCTGCCAAAACACCTGTCAGATATTGGCGCTGTTTCTGAACGATGTCCGAAACCTTTGGTTTTAATTCGTTGAATTCATGACGGTCACCTTCGGGTACGGGACCTGAAATGATCAATGGGGTCCGTGCATCGTCAATCAATACCGAATCCACCTCATCCACAATGGCATAATGATGGGGTCGTTGAACCAAATCACCTGGAGTGTGCGCCATATTATCGCGCAGGTAGTCAAAACCAAACTCATTATTGGTTCCGTAGGTGATATCGGCATTATAAGCGGCCCGTCTTCCATCGGAATTAGGTTGATGTTTATCTATACAGTCCACGGATAGGCCATGGAATTCAAAAATGGGTGCCATCCAAGCACTGTCCCTTTTGGCCAGATAGTCGTTAACGGTTACCAAGTGGGCACCTTTGCCGGCCAAGGCGTTTAGGTAGAGTGGGAGAGTGGCCACCAATGTTTTTCCTTCCCCGGTCTGCATTTCGGCTATTTTTCCTTGATGCAGTGCAATACCTCCAATGAGCTGTACATCGTAGTGTACCATATCCCAAGTTACTTCCTTACCAGCGGCATCCCATGAATTTTTCCAGATGGCGGTGTCTCCTTCCAAAGTAACATAGTCTTTGTCACCGGAAAGAACCCGGTCAAACTCTGAAGCAGTGACCGTAAGCGTTTCATTGGCCGCAAAGCGTTTTGCGGTTTCCTTTACCACGGCAAAGGCTTCAGGAAGGATTTTGTTCAATGTTGCTTCCGAAATTTTATAAGCTTCCTCGTTGAGCTTGTCTATTTCGGAGTAGATTTCTTCATTGCGGTCTATGTCGTTGGAATTGTTTACCTCTTCCTGTAAAGCTGCAATTTTGTCATTGATTTCTTTACAGTCTTCCGCGATCAAGCTTTTAAAGGCCGTAGTTTTTTGTCTAAGCTCATCGTGGGACAATCCTTCCAATTGTTCCTCGAAGGATTTTATTTCTTTGACCAAAGGTTGTAGGGATTTTACATCTTTCTCCGATTTATCTCCCACAAAAACCTTCAGTACGGAATTTATAAAACTCATGAATTGTGTTTTTTTTAGAATGGCAAAAGCTGTTCCATTGATGGGATTATGTTGGAATTCTTTTGCTAGGCTGCCAAAATTACATAAAAAAAAGCCTCAAATGAGACTTTTTAACGTGCTTTGTTTATTCTGAAAACCTAATATTCATCCTCATTCCAGAGGTAGTCTTCCTCGGTAGGATAATCTGGCCAGATTTCCTCGATGGATTCGTATATTTCACCACCTTCTTCCTCCATGGACTGTAAATTTTCTACAACTTCCAACGGCGCTCCGGTACGGATGGCGTAATCTATTAGTTCGTCTTTGGTGGCTGGCCAAGGCGCATCACTTAAATATGAGGCTAGTTCTAATGTCCAGTACATAGTAACGGTTTGATTTTAAATTTTTTGCAAAAATAATTTTTAAACCCAATTTGCCAAGTAAAAACTCTATTATTTAAAAATTATTTTGACATTGGCAAAACTCTAACGTTAAAAAAACGGATTTATTGGTCCAATTTCTCGGGAATCCACTTGACCTCATCGGCTTTCAAATCTTTTGACAACTTTCGTGCCAAGACAAAGAGATAATCGGACAGGCGGTTTATATAGGAGAGTAAGGTTTCAGGAACCGATTCGTTTTCGTTCAGGTAAGAAATCATGCGCTCTGCTCTACGGCATACGGTTCTGGCAATATGACAGTATGACACGGTGGTGTGCCCTCCCGGCAAGATAAAATGTGTCATCTGGGGGAGATTTTCATTCATAGCGTCCATTTCCTTTTCCAATAGTTCTATATCGTCAGAATTGATGCGTGGAATTTTAAGCCGGTTATCCTTTTTGGGTTCTGTGGCCAGAATGGACCCCACGGTGAAGAGCTTTTCCTGGATAAG
>JAUICT010000015.1 GCA_030429325.1 Bacteroidia bacterium | reverse complement strand
GGTGCCAAAAAGCCCCACCCGGTTAAAGCACCTAAACCGTTACCATTGCCCGGATTTTCACCTGATCGGTGATCGTAGGCAAAAATGACCTCTTGGTCGTTAAACTCCAGGCCGGCATCAAAGGCATCAAAATAGTTGCCGTTTAGGTCGTAAAAGCCCAAGTTGTCCAACTCGGTTATAAAACTTAGAACCTCAGCCCAATTTTCGCCATAAAGGGCCAATTTTGCCTGTAGGGCAATGATGGCTCCCACGGAAACCCTCCACGGGTCTGTAGCATCTTGTTTTACCTGCGGAGCAAGGTCCCTAGCCGTTTGCAAATCGACCCCAATTTGGGCCATTACCTCATCTTTGGGAGCTCTTACCGATACCGAAAAAGCTTCTTCAAACGATTCCGGGGATTTTAAAATCAATGGGACATCACCAAAGTTGTTCACCAAATCAAAATAGTAATAGGCCCTAAGGAAGTATGCCTCGGACAAAAGCTGATCTCTTCTAGCAGAAGATATTCCCGTCTTTTGTACCACTTCATCATCGGTTAAAAAACCTATGGCAAGGTTACTTCTGCTGATGCCTTCATAGTCGTATGTCCAAATTCCGTTGAATGCCTGATTCTCGGGTGTAAACACAAAGTTCCCGATTTCGTCCATCCAGGCTTGGTCACCATCCGGATTCCATTTTTTGTTCATGTCATTGGCAGCCATATCCTGCAAAATAATATCGTTACGGAATACGGTACCAAGGTCCCAACGCCATCCGGGTATTATACTGTTCAAGGTGTTCCGTAATGGTTGATACGCGGATTCAACCGCAGATTCAACCGTTTCCATGGTAGGATCGGTATCTACTTGGTCTAAAGTAAGCAGACCAATGGGATCGTTGTCGAGTTCACTGGTGCAGGAAACCACAACCGTGATGGACAACAGTAGCAAAAAGGTTTTATATAGCTTTTTCATCTTGATTTTTTTTGTGATTAGAATTTAGCATTTAGTCCAAGGAGTACTGAAGCTGAGCTCGGGTAGGTACCCTTATCTATCAAATCCGTGGTTTCTGGGTCCAAGCCCGTATAGTCCGTAGAGGTCCAAAGGTTTTGACCCGAAATATATAATCTTAGTGCGTTTATGCCGCTGATATCCTTTAGGGTATACCCCAATTCTATGTTCTTAAGCCTGATGTAGGAGGCGTCCTCAACAAAAATACTGGATATCCTGCTGCTGCCATTGTCCTCAAAGGCAACCCTTGGCACACTGTTGGTGCTGTTCTCGCCATCCCAGGCATTTAAAATTGCCGTGGTAAAGTTGAACGGTCTGGTATCGTAATCCACGATTTTCTTTCCATCGTTATAGCGGTCTACGCCTTCCACACCTTGAAAAAGAAAGGAAAAATCCCATCCTTTGTAAGAGGAGTTAAATGCCAAACCAAAGGTTAAATCGGGAATGGGCGATCCAATGAATTCACGGTCATTGTCCGCACTTATGATTCCATCTCCATTCAAGTCCTTAAAACGGATGTCCCCGGGCTTAGCGGACGGATTTGGAGTGCCGCTAAGGTGTTCATCAATCTCAGCTTGGTTCTGATAGATGCCTTCCATGCGGTATCCGTAGTAGGCATTTAGTGGTTGCCCTACAGTGGTGCGCGTTACCTCGCCTACAATGTTGGGGAGATTGGGGTGCAATTTTTCCACCTCATTGTCCAAAGTGGCCAAGTTGGCATTGATGCCATACTTAAATTCTTTATCGGAATTCTGATAGTTGACAGACAGTTCAAAACCTTTGTTCCTTACCTCTCCTGCATTAAGGATAGTAGGTTGAACGTTCCCTACAATGGATGGCAAGCTTATGGGCAATAGGATATCACTGGTGTATTTATTGAAATACTCTGCCGTTATGTTCAACTTGTTCTGGAAAAGCCCTAGATCCACCCCAAAATTGGTCTGTTCTGAACTTTCCCATTTTAGGTCTGGATTTCCAAAGCGATTGGTCTTTACGATACCGTTCTCCTGACTGATCAATGTCAAATAGGTATAATTGTCTATTTCTTGGTTTCCAAGAATACCCCAACTGGCCCTGAACTTTAAATTGGACAACCAATCCACATCGCTCAGAAAGGCTTCATCCGAAATTTTCCATCCCGCCGAAACCGATGGAAAATACCCCCACTGGTTGTTCTCCGCAAATCGGGAAGAGGCATCAGCCCTTAGGTTGGCCGTAATCAAATATTTGTTGTCAAAGGAGTAGGAAGCCGACCCAAAATAAGAGAAAAGTGCCCATTCCGATGCAGATCCACTGTTCCAGATATCCAACTCGGTACCACCATAGTCCAAATAACGGAATTGCTCAGTGGTATACGGGAACCTTGCCCTACTGGCCCCAATTGATGAGGCATAGTTTGTGATGTACTCCATTCCGATTAAGGCACTTAAATCATGCTTTTCGTTCAAAAGAGTTTTATAATTAAGGGTGTTGTTCACGGTCAATGTAAAGGCTTCCCCTCTAGATTCATTTAAGCTGTTGGGCCTGTTTTGTCTTCCCAAACCGGCATCAATGGCGTTCCCACCTCCATCATCATCTCCATAATTTTCATTGAACACTTTGTTATGGAAAAATGAAAGGTCAATACCCACATTTGTTCTGAATGTCAAATTCTTATCCTTTAAAAAGCGATATTCCCCGAACACGTTGCCAAAGGTCCTGTACATTCGCTCCGTATTGTCAGTGAAATAGGCCCGGGCAATGGGGTTGCCCACCATTTCGTACATACTGCGCTGCAATCCGGCATCATAGCCTGTCTCAGTATAGAAAGGCATGTCCGTGAACGGGTCCCTTTCGGAGTAGGTAGGGTCGTTGACATCTTTATAGACCGGAATCACAGGAGCCCGTAACAGAGCATACCGAATAAGGCTTTCCCCCCTTGATGCCACTAAATCATGCTTATCATAAGAAAGCTGAAGGTTGGTCCCGATCTTGATGCGGTCGGTCAAGTCTGCGCTTATGTTTGTTCTGTAATTGATTCTCTGGTACCTGTCGTTATCATAGACCACAATCCCATCTTGTCCGTAATATCCCAAGGACATCAAGTATTGTATTTTTTCATTTCCACCGCTGGCAGTCAGTTGTAGGTTTTGGGTTTGTCCTGTCTCGAACAGCTCATCCAACCAATTGGTGTCGGCGAAATCTGAACGGCCACGGTCTACCGTGTAAGGATTGTCCCCTGTATAGGTATTGTCCCATGCTTTTTCGAGCGTATTGATATATTGTGTCGCATTCAACATATTTGGTAAGTTGACGGCTTTATTAAATCCATTAAAATAATCCACATTAAAGGACATCTTTCCTTTTGCCCCTTGCTTTGTGGTTATCACCACCACACCTCCTGATGCCCTGGAACCATAAATGGCAGCTGCAGCAGCATCTTTTAATACTGAAATTGAACTGATGTCGGCTTGGTTTACAAAAGAGATATCACGTGATGGGATTCCATCCACTATGTATAAAGGGTCATTGTTTCCAATGGTACCTTCCCCACGGATTCTAATTTGTATGTTTTCTCCTGGCGCACCGGTACTAGCGGTCACTTGTACACCAGCCACTTGCCCTTGAAGGGCCTGGGACACATTGGCCACCCGTGTTTTCTCAAGATTCTCTACATCTACCACCGCAACTGCTCCTGTAAGGTCAGCTTTCTTTTGCGAGGTATACCCTACTATGACTACTTCATCCAGCTGTTGGGCATCTTCGCCCAAAACCACTTCAATACGGGTTCTACCATTTAATTCTATTTCCATTGGCATAAAGCCAATACTACTGATCACCAAAATAGCATCGGTGGCTACGTTTTGCAACGTAAAGTTTCCATCAAAATCAGTTGCCGTACCAGAAGAAGTTCCCTTGACCACAATACTGGCACCTGGTATGGGGACCTGTCCATCCGAAACATATCCTGAAACATTTAATTGGGCATGTCCAGTGCATATACCCATGAACAGAAAAAATGCGATGAACGATTCTTTTAAAAATGAGTTAGATTTCATATTTCGCAATTTTAGTTTGTTTGAAATTGTTAGTGTGCATTTTGTTTGTTGGTATTTTATGAATTTCGCGATCTATCAAATGTACAGATGGTACAATTCGCAAGTGTACACTATATTTTCAAAAGTGTACACTTTTATTCAAAAACCTGATTACGAGATATTTAAATTTAAAAAGGGGACTATTTGGGTAGTCCCGGGGATATCTTTGCGGTTCAACAAGCAGAAGATATTAGGTGTAGGGAAGAGGTGGATTCCCGGATTTCCACTATTTATCGTTTTCAATGGTTTGCTCTTGGGGAAGGTCTTTCTTGTGAAACAGTTGATAATCCTTCGGGGTCTTGTGAAACAATTTCTTGAATTCCCTATAAAAATAAGATCTGTTATTGAATCCAGAACGATAACATACTTCTGTAACCGTTAGATTTGTTTTTCGAAGAAGCTCAGAGGCATGTCGTAGTCGCACTGTTCGGATAAGATCTCCTGGCGAAAAGTTCAATAACTCCTTTGTTCTTCTATATAGTTGGGAAGTGCTAACACCTAGTTCTTGCTCCAAAAAACTACTCTGTAGCTTTTCATTTTCCAGATTGTCACCAATAACGGCCATTAGTCTTTCAATGAAGATCTTATCATCGTCTTGGGTGATCAGAGCGGTTAAGTCTTCAAAAGGGGAGCCTTGGGAGAAGTGTTTCAACATGCGCTCCCGTTCTTCCAACAACTTTTGGATTCGCATCAACAGATAGTCTGGATGAAATGGTTTAGAAATATAATCGTTGGCCCCGCTTTCTATTCCTAATATTTTATGGTCCATAGAGTCCTTTGCCGTGAGCATTACAAAAGGAATATGACAGGTATCCAAATTATTCTTCACCCGCTTGCAGAGCTCCACTCCGTCCATTATGGGCATCATCACATCGCTAAGGATAAGGATGGGTTCCTTCTTTTTGATAAGGTCAAGGGCTCTTTCACCGTTTGATGCGGTTTCCAAATAATACACATTTCCCAGTAGTTCCTCCAAAAGGTATTGAACCTCTGGGTCATCTTCCACCACAAGTACGTAGTCCTGCGTTTTTTTGGTCTGCTGTTCCAAAGTCTCCAGTTTGCCATAAACCGATTTTGTTTCTTGATTCTCTTCGCCTTGATCAGTGATGTCCCTTAGGTGCTGGGAAATGTATGGTGTGGGTGATGTCAACTCTCTTGAAACATCTGCTTTTCCACACGGTAACTCCACCCTAAATGTGGTACTCTTATTGGGTTCACTTGCCACGGAAATATTTCCTTTCAATAGCTGCACCAGTTTTTTGGTATAGGCCAATCCAATACCGGTCCTGAACATGTTTGCGCCAACTTCCTTGTCTTGGTCCAAGAGATAGAATTTCTCGAATATGTCATCCAATTTTTCCTTTGGAATTCCTTCCCCGGAATTTGCAATGTTGAGGACCAAGTTCCTTTCCCCATCCAGTTCATGTATTTTAATATCCAGCTCAATAAAGCCTTCTTCAGGGGTATACTTAAATGCATTGGAGAGAAGATTAAAAATAATTTTCTCAATCAAATCCTTATCATACCATCCCATGAGACTTTTGGGCAGATCCACTACATAATCAATGTTCTTCTTGAGGGCCATTTCATCAAAAAGTTCAGCTATCTGTTCCACAAGGTTCACCAAATCAAAATGTTCACTGTTTATTTTTAGATGCCCGTCTTCGGCCTTCCGGAATTCCAAGATTTGTTGGGTTAGAAAAAGTAATCGTGAAGTGTTTTTTTTCACCATATCAAAATACTTTCTGGCTTTACGGTCAAAGGGCATGGTCTCACCCAATTTTTGGACGGGGGCCACCATCAACGTAAGCGGGGTCTGAAGTTCGTGGGCCACATTGGTAAAAAAATCCAATCTGTTCTCATGTGCCCTTTCCTCCTGTTTTCTAATAAGAATATTACGCGCAAGGGATTGCCTTTTATGGTAATACTCCAACGCAAAAAGTATAAAAAGTGCCAACAAGACCGCATATAGTGTCCATGCTGTTGCAGAACGCCAGAATATGGGAGCTATGTTAAACCGGACAGCCTCCACCGGTTGGCTCCACACACCATCACCGTTGGTCCATTTAAGCCAAAGTTCATATTCCCCAGAGGGTATATTGGTGAACGAAAGGTTGGTCCTGGCACCAATTTGGTTCCAATCGGGGTCAAAATTCTTTAGTTGATAGGCATATCTACATTTTTTATTGTTGATGAAGGTTAGCGCAGAGAACTCGATGTTTAGAAAATTCTGGTCATGTTTCAACTCAATAACCGATGGAGAAAAACCATCAGGACGGATCACCAGATTCTGATCATAGGGTGCACTTCCATCCTGACCACTTATCTTATTGATGAAAAGGTTGGGTACCTTGGCAGAGGCATTTATCCGTTCGGGGACAAAATAATTGAAGCCTTTTCTTCCTCCCATAAAAATATACTCCGAACCTGCATAGGCAGCTCCGTCACCAAACTCATTGTCTTGTAAGCCTTCTTCCTTGGTATAATTATAAAAAACCTGATCGGCAACGTCGAATTTTGAAAGGCCATAATTGGTGCTCACCCAAATATTTCCTGCTCTGTCCGAAGTAATTCCATGTATGGTATTGCTGGGCAATCCATCTTTCACCGTATAACGCAAAAATTCACTTTCACCTGTATACCGGTTAAGGCCAAAGCTCGTCCCAATCCACAACTCTCCCTTAGGAGACCTGTACATGCAGAGAATATCATTATTGGACAAGCTTTTTGGATTGTTTTCATCATGCATGTATACACTGAAGGTCTTCGTTTTTTTATTAAAAAGGTTCAAACCTCCCAGACGGGTACCTATCCATAAGGACTCTTTGTTCTTGGGTACAATGGAATAGATCATATTACTGCTTATCTCCCCCATTGCGCCCCTGTTCCCCATATATTGTTCAAATTCTTTCAACAACACCCCATTACTTGTTCGGATAAGCTTAAATCGGACAAGTCCAAAGCCACTGGTTCCTGCCCAGATTATACCATCTTCACCTTGGTACAGCGCGTAAACAGATTTAAATTGTGGCAAGTTGGATGTTCCCTTTATTTTATCCCATGGTACAAAGGTGTCCTCCTTTAAATCATATAATGAAACCCCGGCACCATCGGTTCCAATGAGCAGAAAATCTTCCTTGGTCTGTTTTAATGAATAGACCGCATTGTTGAGGCCACTGTTCTCTTGATTAAGGTTGATATACTTTAATTTTTCTTTTTTTTGACCCAAAAAGTCCGGTGGAAAACGAAACACCCCCTTACCCTTTGTACCTATCCAAAAAGAATGATTTGGAACCTCAAGGAAGGAACGGACAATAGTTCCTTCAAAGTCTGGGATTTGTTCACCAGACAATCCGTGAAAGGGCTTGTTGTTTTGATGCAACCGAAAAACCCCTTCTCCATCCGTTGCGGCCCAATAAATCCCTTCAGTTCCCTCAAACAGAGCAGTAAGTTTGTTGCCATTCAACATACTTAACCATTTTGGGGTAGATACACCTTTGTTTTTTCCCACCAAAAAGTGTTGGGTAGCCGATGAAATCACAACACCATCTTTTACCGAACCAATTATTGAGCTAGGCTTGTCCAACTCCATTTTTTCCTGATTTTCTGTGTCAACGGAGAAAATAATGGGAGTACCATCAAAATTGATCAAAAGAAGATTTTTCTTGTCCAAAGCCTCAAAACTGAGTATGTTTTCCACAAGTGTTGCATGCCCCATGGCTTTCACCATGCCCATATCTTGTTGAAGTTGAAGCATGGAAAGTTGGCCTGAAGCGTCCAAAACAAGGAGTTTATCTTTTCCCAAAAACTTCATCTGCACAATTGGGAACCTTAAAAGTGTATCGTCCCAGATCTTTTCAAAAGCCCCTTGATTGAACACTCCTATTCCCCATTCCTTGGCGTATGCAAATAGTTTCTTATCAGGGGACAAAGCCATGTTGAATTCCGTATCTGTTAAAGTGACTTTGTCTTTTTTTGAAAAATAGAACCGCTCAAAGTTGTCTGTTTGTTTATCGTATCTATTTATGCCATGCATGGTGAGTACCCATATATTGCCCTGTAAATCTTCCGTGACCTTTAACACCACCTGATTGCTCAAGGAATCCTCGTTATTGAGCTCGGGCCTAAAAACCTTGAAACTATTCCCATCATATCTGTTCAATCCATCCCATGTTCCCAACCACAGGATATTGTCAGAATCCTGAAAAACAGTATTTACAGAACTGTGCGATATACCTGTTGCATTATCAAGTTGCTTAAGAATGTAGCTTGTTGTATCTGAAGAAAAATAATCCGACAAAAGTTTACCTGAAGGTAATTTGACCAATGGGTTTGGATAGGAAATACAGTACAAATCCTGGCTTCCCACTAGAAAGGTCAACAATACGAAAAAAATCAGGACACAATTATTTTTCCACATGTAATAAAAGTATCAAATAAGAATCAAAGTAAGTGAAAGTTTCATAAGGTGTCTGCATTTCGATTATTTCCGATTAGTGCGTTGAGAATATTGAATAAAGAAGAAAATTGCATACCGATAACGTCAAAGTACCATCACTTAAACCAAGTGCCACGGTTTCAATTGTATTTTGTTTAATAATGAATTAAAGTTTAAACTGGAATGGTACCTCAACTTATAGGTGTAAAAAAGAGTTTCCCAATCTCGAACAGTTAGATAGTGAACCATACAGCAGACCTTTGTAAACACTGGCAATGACAAAATCGTTGTGTCGTTGAGTTGCCAGTTTACATTTTCAGGAAGAGATGCAAAGGGATTAACCAACCTACCGGCATCAACCCTTTTCTATTGTAACAACTTTTGCTTTAGGTTGAAGATAATGTCTGAAATAAAGAGAGGCATGTATCTTATCGTTAGTCCTTCAAATGAAAAGTCGATTGCGTTTTTATAATTTTTATCGAACTCTTTTTTGAGCCGCCCTCTAAACTTGATTGTATCCTGATTTTTAGGTTTTGCCCGTTTACTTTTTCGAGTATTTTGAAGATGGTATTTAATATTCTCCATTAATCTTTTCCTGACCAGTTCGTTTAATGCATTGTCATTGGGAAAGAGATTTTCTGTCCTTTTCTTCAAATAAAGGTTCACATCAAAAACTATATACTTTCTGGAGTCATAACCGTTTCTTGTAATGGATTCATTGTTATCAACAAAATACATATACAAGGGTGCATTTATATAACAGGCAGACTCAACGTGTTCCAATAAATCAATACCGAAGATAACATCGGATGTTATGTGTATACCTTCCTTAAACTTTATCTTTCTCGCCAGTTCCTTTGGATATAGGTTTCGCCAGAGATAAAACCCTTTCTTTAAATAATCTTCCAGGATTTTTCCCCTATCCCATGTCTCAATTTTCAATGACGAAAAGGTTTCAGGAAATTCTTTTCTGTGGTTTGAGAAAAATGCGTCAAAAGTTAAGATGGTATTATTTTGACCATTCGCATACTTCATCAGTAGTTGATACATGTCTTTATGTATCCAGTCATCCGCATCAACAAATGAAATATAATCTCCCGTAGCTTTTTCAAGCCCCTTGTTCCTAGCTACGGAGACCCCTTGATTTTTTTGATGCAAAACTTTTATTCTAACATCTTTTGAGGAATAGTCATCACATATTTCCGGAGAACTGTCGGTAGACCCATCATTGATCAAAATAACCTCCAGATTTTTATACGGTTGCCCAAGAATACTGTCCAAACATCGTTTAAGGTATCTCTCTACATTATAGACAGGCACTATGACACTTATTTTATATTTCATACATTGACTCTTAATGCTGAAGAAGTAAAGGCTGGGTAGAGCGGAAACCGTGAGGAAGAGAATAATTTAGATGTATAAGGAATGGTGATATCAACTTTATTGTGTTCTAGGTATAGGGTTAAAATAGTATCCAACAGCTTATTTTGAAGCACTCTTGTTTTTCATGCTCCCCTACTTCATTTCAAAATTTCCATTACGCATGCCAATGGCATTTCAACTAAAAACTTTGCCAAAATACAGAATTAAACGTATGCAAGGTAAAGAGGAAGACCTATTTAAAGTGATTCTAAAAAGTTTTTCCCTAACTACAATTAAGTCTTACCAATAGGCCTGAAATTAACTACAGAGCTTTATTTTTCAAAGTTGGGAAAATGTAACTTGGCATCAAGGGTTTTGAACATGACTCCGAGGACCTATCAAAAAGCATCACTTTCCAGATAAACCCGGTTGCACGTGACCAGCAAAAAAAACTATGGATTTGTAGTTATTTTTTCAAGGAATCCAAGTTTCTTTGAGCCTCCTTAAGTTCTAACTGTAATTGCTGGTTTTCTTGAAGATATTGAGAACGAAGCTTTTCCATTTCCCTTTCAAAATCATCTGCTGGAACATATTGAGGTTCAAACAGGCTTTCTTTTAAAATACTGAACAGGGTAAACAAAAAGCTTATGGCCACTGCCGCTATGAGTCCAAAAAGCAATGTTTTCTCTTTTTTGAGTCCGGGCGAGTTCTTTTTTAACAACTGTTTTTCGTCCTTGCTCAATTTACGATTGCTGGAGAGTTGGTCCAAAAACACGTCCCACTTTTCCTCTTCCCGCACATACATATCCATGAATCCTCCCTCATCCAAAAAATCTTGGGTATTGGGTGTAGAGGCCAACATAAATATTTCCAGACCGTTACCACTCATTATATCCAATAAATTGGCATCATACTCCTGAATTTCCCTTACCAACCCTTCCACAAATTGTAGGCTGTAGTTGGGTCTTAAAAATTCATCATACAACGTCTGAATCTCGAAATAATCACTACGCTCCAAAGCATATTCCAAAAAACGGTCTTTTAATTCGGCCTTAAAAAATTCACCCATTTCTCAGATACAGTGATTAGCGATTTGATATATTGGTTTCATGGGTAAAGGTACAGCAGTCTATTAGTTTTGTGGTCTAGGCTTAAGTAAAGAATTTGTGATTTTTGGTTGAATCTTTTGTTTTGAAAAAAATGAATGTGACAAGAGTACTTTATTCCCTTCAAAAAAAAAACATGCAATCTATATGATTTGACTAAAAAGGAACGGTAAGCCTAAACAATTTCTGCGCTTAACCCGGCCTGAAGCAGTTGGGAACACTTTGGCTTTAGAAAAGAATACTCTCCTGTCTTTACGGTACATTTACCATTGTAATGCACAATTAAAGAACATTGTTCCGCTTGTTCAGGAGTATGATCGCAAACATTGATCAAGGTTTCAATGACATGATCAAAAGTGTTCACGTCATCATTAAAAAGAACAATCTCGCTCTGATTTACAATCTCCTCTTCCAGTAGAAGGTCTTCCGATTCTTTTTCCTTAGTGCCCATAATTGCGGAGTTATGTCTTTCTAATTTACATATTTTGCCGAAATCCAATTATTTTTTTTAAGATTTTTTTCAAAATTCAATCCATATTCACCACATTTTGAGGAAATTGCATCCAAATCATCCAAATAAAAGCCACTTAACAAAAGTGTTCCCCCAGAATTAAGACACTCGGCATATACGGGAATATCCTCCAGTAGAATATTTCGGTTGATGTTGGCCAAGATCACATCGTATTTTTTTCCTTTCAACAAGCCACTATCTCCTTGAAAGGCTTTGATGCTCCCACAATCATTCCGTTCTATGTTTTCTTGGGTGTTCAGGTAGCACCATTCGTCAATGTCGATGGCATCTACAGGTCCTGCTCCCTTCTTTTTGGCCAAAATGGCTAGAACTCCGGTACCGCAACCCATGTCCAACACCGATTTCCCTTGGACATCAATATCGAGAATATGCTGAAGCATCATGTGGGTGGTCTCATGATGCCCTGTCCCAAAACTCATCTTCGGCTCAATTACAATATCGTATTCCACATCAACTGCTTGATGAAATGGGGCACGCACCATACACCTATTTCCAACAATGATGGGATGGAAATTCCGTTCCCATTCGGCATTCCAGTTTTGTTGTTGGATTTCTTTTTGGGTCCATGAAATTTCAAAATCCGGTTGTTGCAAAATATAAAGTCCGTTCAAAATGTCCTCCCGCCAATCCGATTTTAGGATATAGGCCAAAAGTCCGGTTTCGTTCTCCACGAAGCTTTCAAACCCCACCTCTCCCAGCTCGGCAATCAAAATATCCGTTGCCGGTTGGGCAGGTTCTATCGTAAAATCATACTCGAGATATACCAATCCCATAGTTTCCAATCAAATGGCGTTGATGATGGCCACAAAGTCCGAAGCCACCAAGGAAGCTCCCCCAATCAATCCTCCATCTACATCGGGTTTGGAAAAAATCTCCTCTGCATTGCCCGGTTTCACACTTCCTCCGTAGAGAATGGAAACTTCATCTGCAATGGAAGCATTATAGGCCTCCGCAATGGTCTTGCGGATAAAGGCATGCATTTCTTGCGCCTGCTCTGGGGAAGCCGTCTCTCCAGTGCCTATGGCCCAAACGGGCTCGTAGGCCAAAACGATGTTTTTCCAAGCACTGGCCTCCAAATGGAAGAGTCCATTTCTCAATTGACTTTCCACAACGGAAAAATGGTTGTCCGATTTCCGGTCCTCCAATTCTTCACCAAAACAAAAAATGGCTTTCAATCCCTTGGCAACAGCAGTGTCCATTTTCTTTGCCAACAGTTCATCGGTTTCACCAAAGTAAGAGCGTCGCTCAGAATGGCCCAAGATAACCGTGTCCACATCCAGGTTCAACAGCATATCCGCAGAGATTTCACCAGTGTACGCCCCATTTTCAGCAAAATGCATGTTCTGGGCCGCCACTTTGATTGTGGAGGATTCCAAGCTTCGTTGGGCCGTTTCCAGGTTCACAAAAGTTGGAGCCACAATGACCTCCGCTTTAGTATCGGGCAGTTTTGCGGAAAGTTCGGCCAACAAAGCCTCTGTCTCTTCCCTATTCTTGTTCATCTTCCAGTTTCCTGCCACTATCTTCGTTCTCATGTTTTGTTGTTTTGTGGGTTATGTTTAAAGCGTAAGTTTATCTAAATCGTTATAATGCACCTTTTGCTGAATGGTACCCTTTCGTAAAACCAATATTGCGGGATTAGAGCGCACAATGGTCTTCAATGTGGTCTCATCCGTAAAGTAAAAGTCGAAATCCAGCTTATATTTTTGCTCTACCTGATTGGCGAAATCGTCACTTGAGGCCGACATGCCAATCACCGTATATCCCTTTTTCTTTGCTTCATCATAGGCCACTACCATGATCAGTTTGTCCTCCTCCAAAAGTTCGGCAGCATAATCCTGACCGTCCTTTTCAATGGTGAAATCATGGATGGGAGGTTCGTATCCTGCTTGAATCTGTGTGGTCTCCACATCTATGAACTCACCTTCCACGCTAGGGTATTCCCCATTCGTGACTATGGTTTGTTCGCCTCCATCCACCTTGAAGCGCCATGCATATTCGTACAGGGGTTGTGGCGCATCATCCGGAACCGTCATCCCCTCTTGGATATTGGCTCCAATTTTATAGGGCCTGAAATCCACGGATGGTAAATGGTT
>JAUICT010000459.1 GCA_030429325.1 Bacteroidia bacterium | reverse complement strand
GGGGTATCCCGTTATGATCAAGGCTACTGCCGGTGGTGGAGGAAAGGGAATGCGTGCCATTTGGTCCGAGGACGAAATGGAAAGGAATTTTGAAAGCGCAGTGAAAGAAGCCACTGCAGCTTTTGGCAATGGCGGAATGTACATGGAAAAGCTCATCGAGGAGCCACGCCATATTGAAATTCAAGTAGTAGGTGATCAATATGGAAAGGCATGTCACCTTTCCGAAAGGGATTGCTCCGTGCAGCGAAGACACCAAAAATTAACCGAGGAGACGCCGTCACCCTTTATGACGGACAAGCTTCGCGAAGATATGGGGAAAGCAGCCGTTAAAGCAGCTGAGTACATAAAATACGAAGGTGCGGGAACCGTAGAGTTTTTGGTGGACAAGCACCGCAACTTCTACTTCATGGAGATGAATACCCGTATCCAAGTGGAGCACCCCATCACGGAACAGGTGGTGGATTATGATTTAATCCGTGAGCAGATTTTGGTTGCAGGAGGCGTACCTATTTCTGGGAAGAACTATTACCCAAAGTTGCACTCCATTGAATGCAGAATCAATGCGGAAGATCCGTACAATGAGTTTAGGCCTTCTCCTGGAAAGATTACTACCCTTCACACGCCTGGGGGGCATGGAGTTCGTTTGGATACCCATGTGTACAGCGGGTACATGATTCCGCCAAACTACGATTCCATGATCGCCAAGTTGATCACCACGGCCCAGACTAGGGAAGAGGCCATCAACAAAATGCGTAGGGCTTTGGATGAGTTTGTGATCGAAGGTGTGAAAACCACGATTCCGTTCCACAGACAATTGATGGATCACCCAGATTATTTGGCCGGGAATTATACCACCAAATTCATGGAAGGGTTTAAAATGGACCCAAAATATCAAGATTAACCATAGCCCCGATTTTTATCGGGGTTTTTGTTTTATGGAGCTAAGCTATTGGGAATATAAGACCTGGTTGTCCCATGTGGATTTCACTATAATTGGTAGTGGCATCGTAGGGCTTAACTGTGCACTCCGATTAAGGGAGAAACATCCCAAAAGTAAGATTCTGGTTCTGGAAAGAGGCAGTCTCCCCCAAGGAGCCAGCACCAAGAATGCCGGCTTTGCCTGTTTTGGGAGTATTTCAGAAGTGCTATCGGATGTAAAGACGCATACTGAGGAAGAAGTGGTACAACTGGTGCAAAAGCGATATAACGGCATCCAGGTACTGCGAAAGCTTTTGGGAGATAAAGCCATCGGGTTTGAACAGCATGGTGGCCATGAGCTTTTTTTGAAGAAAGATTCAGAATTGTATGAATCATGCTTGGATGGCTTAGAACATTTGAACCGATTGTTACTTCCTGTTTTTGGAGCCCAACCTTTTGTGAAAACCAAGAATAAATTTGGGTTTAAGGGCATCCATGACACCTATATTACCCATCAATTTGAGGGTCAGTTGGACACAGGAAAAATGATGCAGACCCTGCTTCAAAAATGCCATGAGAACCAAATCCCCATTTTAAATGGGGTAGGGGTCCAACGCATTGAAGACACTAGCAGCAAAGTGACCATCTATGTAGAAGGTTTTGAATTTGATTCCAAAAATGTGTTGGTGGCGACGAACGGTTTTGCCTCAAAACTGTTACAATCCGAAACTGTAAAGCCTGCTAGGGCGCAGGTGTTGATTACAAAGCCCATCAACAATTTGAAGATAAAAGGAACGTTCCATCTGGATGAGGGCTACTACTATTTTCGGAACATAGACAACCGAATTCTGTTGGGAGGTGGCCGCAATCTTGATTTTCAAACCGAAGAGACCATGGAATTTGGGGAAACCCGAATCATTCAGAATGCCTTGGAAAAATTACTCAAGAACGTAATCCTTCCCGACCAAGACTTCGAAATTGACCAAATATGGAGCGGGATTATGGGTGTGGGTACCCAAAAAACTCCCATCGTAAAGCAAACTTCCAATTCCGTTTACTGCGGTGTGCGACTTGGCGGAATGGGCGTTGCCTTGGGCAGTTTGGTGGGAATGGAGCTTGCGGATTTGATTTAGAAAGTTCAAGTGCAAGCTCAAATACCAATAATCACTATGGTATTGGTTTCTTGAATACTTTTTTGAACTTGATACTTGGGCTTGGACTTAATCAAATCATCCGCCCATCCAACAAATTGATGATTCGGGAACCATAGGCTGCATTTTTCTCGGAATGTGTCACTTGGATAATAGTTACGCCTTCGTCATTCAACTGTTTAAAAAGTTCCATGATTTCTTCCCCTTGTTTGGAGTTGAGGTTTCCTGTGGGCTCATCGGCCAAGATTAGTTTTGGATTGGAGATGAGGGCCCGCGCTATACCCACCAATTGCTGTTGTCCACCGCTCAATTGGGCTGGGAAAAGGTCTTTTTTACCCACAATATTGAACCGGTCCAGCATATCGGCCACCATGGCTTTGCGTTCGGCGCCTTTATATTTTTTATAGAGCAGGGGCATTTCCAGATTTTCCTTTACCGTGAGCTCGTCCAGCAAATGATAAGATTGGAATACAAAACCAATGTATTCTTTATAAAGATTGGCTCGGTGTTTTTCT
>JAUICT010000458.1 GCA_030429325.1 Bacteroidia bacterium | reverse complement strand
GGTAAGGCCCAATTTGGATTAGAATGGGAGATCGTCGTGGTCCTCCTCATTGAGGTCATCTGCAGGCTCAAAGGCTTCCATAGGTGGAACGGGCGGCATGTTGCCATCTTGTGCCTCTGATTGTAGGTTCTCTATTCTCCACCCTTGTATGGAGTTGAAGTATTTGGTCTCTCCTTGTGGGTTTGTCCACTCACGACCGCGAAGGTTAATACTGACCTTTACCGGCTGTCCTACGGAATAATTGTTCAGCAAATCGCATTTATCCTGTATAAACTCCACCAATATATGCTGCGGATATTGTTCTTCGGTTGTTATGACCATTTCCCTTTTGCGGAACCCATTGTTTCCAAATGTCTTGGTCTCATCTATCATTTTTATTCTTCCCTGAACTTCCATGTATGCTAAATTTCAATAAAATTCAAATGTACATAAAATGAAACCCATTAGAAACCCGTTATTTCAACTAACTATCAACATATTTTCTTTTTCAGTTATCTTTAATAACAATTCGGCCAAAAAATGAACTTCAGTCCCAAGAGGAAAGCATCCAACATAATCCTGTTAATTTCGGCATTTGCCATAGTTAGCCTTATCCTTTGGAACACCAACAGCTTTTTTAGAAAATTCAAGGAGGAGGAGCGCCTAAAAATGGAGATTTGGGCTACGGCACAATTGGAACTCATTCAATCCTCGGTAGACCAAGAATTGGGAAACCTCACCTTAAAGGTCATGGGCAACAACACCTCTACCCCAATGATCTTGGTAAACGAGGAAGGCTCCTTTAAAACTCATAATATCCCTAAAGAGAAGATAGGGGACAGTGTTTATATCCAAAAAAAAATCAGACAATTTGCCAGTGAAAATGAACCTATACAAATCATTCAGGATGGGGAGCTCCTTGAAACGCTCTACTATGGAAATTCTGAAGTCCTAAATAAGCTAAAATATTACCCCCTTGCCCTATTGTTGATAATTTTCCTGTTCGGAACGGTGATATTCTTTTTCTTTCGGACCAACAAAGCTTCGGAACAGAACAAACTGTGGGCAGGTATGGCCAAGGAAACAGCACATCAAATTGGCACACCTTTGACCTCACTACTGGGATGGAATGAATTGTTGAAATCAGAAGACATCAATCCGGATATTACCAAAGAAATTGCCAAGGACATTGATAGGCTACACACTATTACGGAACGCTTCTCCAAAATAGGCTCCGTGCCTGAACTGCGTAACCATGACATTGTAGCCGAAACCGAAAAAGCCTACCAATATTTAATTCAGCGAAGTTCCAAGTTGGTCCATTTTTCGTTCAGCACCAACGTTGAGCAACTTTATGTGCCATTGAATCCTCCGTTGTACAATTGGAGCATTGAAAATTTGGTGAAAAATGGCATAGATGCCATGAAAGGCAAGGGCAATATTGGTATACAAATTGAAAAAAAGGGACAAAATGTACACATTTTGGTTTCCGATACGGGTCAAGGTATCCCAAAAAGTGATTTTCAGAATATTTTTAACCCTGGGGTAACCACTAAAAAAAGAGGTTGGGGATTGGGACTTTCCTTGGTAAAAAGAATTGTTGAGGAGTACCATAAAGGAAAAATTAAAGTATTTTCGTCAAGTAAGGAGGGAACAATCATGCAAATTTCCCTCAGAACAAATGAAACGTGAGTCATGGCAAAGGAAAAAAAAATTGTTCTCAAGGAAGCCGAAATCACCAATAACTGCCCCGAGTGCTATAACCAAGATTTGATACTCACCTTTTACCAAAAACATACGCTTGGTGCATTTTTCCATATCACCACCAATGAGGTGACCCATGAGATAAAATGCAAAAAATGTCACTCTGTAATTTACCCAGTAAGTTGGACCCCGGATATTGAAAGGGTTTTTGATTACTATAATAAGCTGGTTACACCGGATAGGTCATCCATACGCTTCACCACCTTGTTTTTCATTATTTTGGTGCTGATACTCTGTGTTGTGGCCGCAACCGTGTATTTCTATTTGGAAGGTCTTATTTAAGGGCCTCACGGATTTTTTGGGCCACAGCTTCAAACTCCTCTGCACTTAGGCTCTCCTTATGCTGAAATGTTGCATTTTTCATACTATGCAATGGAATAAGGTGTACGTGCACATGAGGCACTTCCAGCCCAATAACCGTCATCCCGACACGTTGGCAAGGAACTGACGCTTCAATGGCCTTACCTACTCTTCTTGAAAAGGCCATGAGTTTCATGTAGGCCTCATCATCAAGGTCCAGCAGTTTATCCACCTCTTTCTTGGGCACACATAGCGTATGCCCCTTGGCATTAGGATTTATATCCAAAAAGGCAAAATTATCGGCATCCTCTGCTATTTTGTAGCATGGGATGTCTCCATTGATGATTTTGGTGAAAATACTGGCCATGGTGATTTGGTTAAAAAAAATCCCGTCTCTCGACAGGATTAAATATAGGTATTTTAGGTTTTTTTATTCCCTTGTAATTTCCAAAACCTCCAACTTTAACGTTCCGTTGGGCACTTTGATCTCTGCCACATCGCCGACAGATTTTCCCAGTAATCCTTTTCCAATGGGTGAGGTA
>JAUICT010000457.1 GCA_030429325.1 Bacteroidia bacterium | reverse complement strand
GCGGTAGATGTCCGTTCAGACCGGTTGGAAAAACTACGGGAAAACGCCCATGAAAGAAGTTTGGGAAACATTGTTACCATATTAGGGGATTATGATGACCCCAAATTGCCACAAAGGGAGTTGGATTTTGTCTTTATAATGGACACTTACCATGAAATGGATGCCCATAAAGAAATCCTACAACATGTAAAAAATGCGTTGAAACCCGGTGGAAAAGTAATGATTCTGGAAAAACTCAAGGAGTGGGTCCGCGGTAAATCCAGGGAAAGCCAAGTGGCATCCCACTCGCTAGCTCCGAATTATGTCCGGGAAGAGCTGAAACAAGCTGGTTTTACGATTGTTTCCGAAATTGATGACCATGGTAAATGGGAGCGCGAAAACGATAAACAAATGTGGGTGATTGTGGCCCAAAAACCTGAATAGCTTCAAATCCTATTCTGCCCTGCGCACATATACATAACTCCGTATTCCCGGGAGATCGTCCCCAACATTTTTAATGAGACGGTCACCACTTATGGATAAGGTTCCCAATAGATCGCTACCCTGTAATACAACCTCTGTTTCCGAAGAAGTCCATGCACCTGTACCGGCCACAGTGCCGGAACATTGGGCAAAAAAATGACCATTGGTTATAGTGGTAATGCTCACATTGGTCTGCTCAAAGGTCCATACCATATCGCCATCAATCAAAAGTGTGCCGGAAATACATTCCAATTCATCCATTAGATTGGATGACAAAGAACCGTCCATATCTATATCCTGTGACGAGTTTACATTTACTTCGGTCAAATCCCATAACCCTATCACTTGGAGGTTGGTCGTGTTTGTAGACCCTTCATCATCATTGCTGCAAGACAATACTAGAGCAAAAATAAAAAGGCAAAGGCAAACTTTTCGTAATTCTTTCATGATAGCTTTTTAGATTGATGTCTCAAAATAACACATTTCAGGGCAAAATACTTAAATACACCCAACATTTTATCGATCTACGACAAACAAATACACTAAAGTGTATGTATTACCGTTAAAGCAGCATGAACCCAAACTTATATAACATGAACAAAGCCATACAATACTTCGGTAAAATTGCTTTTTTAAGTTTAACACTGCTTGTTGGACAATCCTGTAGTGATGATGCCAAAGCGCCCAACGATCAAGAATTGACTCAGGTTGAAGTGCAGACCATTCTAACTTCCGACCAATTGGCCAGTGTTGCCGATAACGCCTTGGCTGAACTTTTTGCGGATAACGGTGAAACCGCAAAAACATCAAAATCCAATGATTGCTATGTAGCAGAATATACCGAGACCGGATATACCGCTACGTTTAACAATTGTGTGTTAAATGGCACCGATAATGTAAACGGTACCGTGACCGCCACCTACGACACAGGGGGAGAGGCTACATCTTTTAACGTGACCTTTACAGATTTCTATGTAGGCAACATAAAACTGAACGGAACAAGAAACTTTGTGGTAAATGGCGATATGGAAGGAAATTCCTTTTCGTTTACCGTGACAAGCAATATGACCATTGAATTGGCCGATGGAAGCACCATCGTGGAGAATGGCAATAAAACCTTCACCTTTAGTTTTGGTGAAACCTTGGAAAACTTTACCATAGGTCTTTCCGGTACTTGGACCATCCAGGCCAACGGAAATACTTATTCCATAGAAAGCAGCGGTATTGAGGCCGATGCCCAATGTGGTCACTTCACTTCTGGAAGCATGGTCGTTTCCAAAAACGGACTTGAGGTAACTGTGGATTTTGGCGATGGCACATGCGATGACAAAGCCACCGTAATCTACCCCAATGGTGCCATCGAAGAGATAACTTTATAAGTGCCCCCTTACTTATACAATATAAAAAAGAGCACCGATGTATTCGGTGCTCTTTTTTTATGACCTCTAAGCATTGAGAGATTTGGTTATATTTATAGAAATCATTCAAGCAACAGCATGGTTAAGAGCATAGTGCAAACCCAGAACACCTTTTTTGCATCGCAACGTACGAGGGATTCGCATTTTCGCAAGCAGTACTTAAAAAAGTTGATGCAAGAAGTTTTGAAAATGGAAGACGCTATCTGTGATGCGCTGTATGCCGATTTTAAAAAACCTAAGTTTGAAGCTTTGGCCACGGAGACGCAATTGTTGCTTGCCGAATTGAAGCATGCCATAAAGCATGTATCGACCTGGAGCAGACCAAATCCCGTGGATTTTTCATGGACCAATTTTCCATCCAAGGACTGGATTCAACCAGAACCCTACGGTAAGGTGTTGATCATTTCCCCATGGAATTATCCCTTTATGTTGGCCATGGCACCATTGGTAGGGGCCATTGCTGCTGGTAACACTGTGGTTCTGAAGCCATCCGAACTTAGTCCCAATACATCAAAAATCATTGCCAAAATCATTACCGCGGTCTTTCCGCCGGAATATGTGGCAGTTGTTGAGGGTGGAGTAGAGGTGTCCCAAGCGCTTTTAGCGGAAAAATGGGAATACATCTTCTTTACGGGAAGCACCCGTGTGGGAAAGATCGTCTACCAAAGCGCCGCCGAGCACTTAACTCCAGTGACATTGGAACTTGGCGGTA
>JAUICT010000456.1 GCA_030429325.1 Bacteroidia bacterium | reverse complement strand
TAAAATAGGCATTGTACTTTCCTGTTTTCCAAACGGATATCTCTGCCCGATCGGGTTGCTTTGCTCCCAAGTTTTGCCCCACCAAGGTAGCTGCGGCATTGCTCATGCCCCATGAGGGCATAAGGGTGAACATCATCACCCGGATGGCAATAGTATACCCGGCCAACACCTCGCTTCCGAACTCGGACATGATCCGCATGAGGAATACCCAACTTGAAGTACCTATCAAGAACTGGGCAATACCTCCCAAGGAAACCCTGATCAGATTTACCATTACCTTGACGTTCAGTACCAAATCCTTAAATGCCAATTTGATTTTTCCCCAGCCAAAGAACAGGATTCCCAATTGGAACAAGACCGCAGTACCACGCCCAATATTGGTAGCTATGGCCGCTCCCATGACCCCGTACTCGGGAATGGGCCCCCAACCAAAAATAAAAATGGGATCTAAGATAATGTTGAGTCCATTGGAAAGCACCAAGGTCCACATGGCCATGGATGCATTACCGGCACCCCTAAAAATGGCATTGATCAAGAACAACAGCATAATGGTAATGTTCCCTCCGATCAAAAGTTTGGTGTACCCGTATCCCTCGGCAATTAAATCCGGTTCTCCACCCATGAGTGCCAAAATTTCCTTGGCATATAGGATTCCGACCACACCCAAAACAAGGGAAACCAAAACACCCAGACCTATGGCTTGGACCGCAGCTTCCTTGGCTCCTTGGATGTCTTTTTCTCCTACCCTTCGGGCCACCACTGCCGTTGCTGCCATGCTCAACCCAATGGCCAAAGCGTATACTAACGTGATCACCGATTCTGTCAATCCGATGGTGGCCACAGCGTTTACACTTACTCTGGAAACGTAGGCAATATCCACCAAGGCAAAAATGGATTCCATCAACATTTCCAAAATCATGGGAATGGAGAGCATAAAAATGGCCTTGCGGATACTCCCTGTGGTAAATTCGGTTTCTTTTCCGGATACGGCAATCCAGAAATACTTAAGATATTTCTTTATTGAAAAATTTCTATGATTAGATTGTGTCATTTTAAAAAGAATTATGTGTGTAAAAAAGAAGTAATGTCAATGGGACCGAAAAGTATTTCGGTTACTTTTTTGGCGTAAAGCCAACAATGACATCTATAGCGTACATAATTCTTATAACTTCATGATGAAGCAAATATGCAACTTTTTTTCAATTGAAATCCTATAAAGGGCAAATTATTTTGCGTAGTGTACCTTGTACCGCCACAAACTGATTCCTCCCAAAATGAAAACTCCGAGTACGGTATACCAAATAAAAGTAGGGGTTATCACTTGGTCTCCACTGGCGTAGCTGTGCAATCCCACCAAGTAAAAGTTGACCCCAAAATAGGTCATCATGATACTGGCAAAGGCAAGAATACTGGCAAAGTTATAGATCCATTTGCCCCGAAGACCGGGCACCAAACGCATGTGTAATACAAAGGCATAGACCATAATGGAAATCAAGGCCCAGGTTTCCTTGGGGTCCCAGCCCCAGTATCTTCCCCAACTCTCATTGGCCCACTGTCCACCCAAAAAGTTTCCAATGGTGAGCATGACCAAACCTGCAGTCAAAGCCAACTCATTGATTATGGTCAACTCTTTGATGCTCAGGTCCATTCGTTTTTTGTTCTTTTCGGTGGTCAAAATCATCAGGATAAGGGCCACAACCCCCAAAATCATCCCAACGGTTAACGGTCCGTAGCTACCCACAATGACGGCCACATGGATCATGAGCCAATAACTGTCCAAAACAGGAACCAAATTTGATATGGCAGGATCTACCCAGCTTTGATGCGCAATGAACAAAAGCATACAGGTCACAAAGGCACTCGCCGCAATGGTAAGCTCACTCTTTTTGGCAAAGGCCAACCCGATGCCCATGGTGGCCCAAGCCACATAAAGGATACTTTCATAAGCATCACTCCAAGGAGCATGCCCTGAAATGTACCAGCGTAAGATCAGTCCGGCCGTATGCCATATAAACATGAGGATAATGGTCCCCTTGAGCAAGTATGCCAATGCATCGTAGATTTTCCGCTCCTTAAAAATCTTCAAAATGAGGATAAGGAAAAGGAGCCCTCCTATCAATCCGTAATATCTGTAAAGCCGATTGAAGATATCCAACTTGTTGTATACGATTTCAATCTTAATCTTTTTATCGGAAGGCAATATTTCCTCCCCATGATTTTTCTGGTTCTGCTTAAAAGCATCCAACAACTTGTCTGATTGGGAATAATCCCCTGTGGCTATGGCTTCCTGCAAAGAACTTAGGTAATAGGGCATTGCATTCCGCACAAAATTGGAATAAAGGGAATCCTGCATCTGATGTTGACCGGAACGGTACTCTACTGCCGAAATCCATTTATTGTTCTCATCATCCAATAGTGGAAAAATCTTAACGATTTGACCACTCAAGGCAATGTTCAGGAGACTGAGTCGCTCCCCTACTTTTTTAAAATCCTTTTCAAAGTTTGAAGGATTATTGGTTGATGTGGCCTTTTCCAAATAAGGTTGTAGCTTATAATTTCCTTTTGTATCGAAAAAGTCGGTGGCCTTTACATATTCTGTGTCTTTTGGTA
>JAUICT010000455.1 GCA_030429325.1 Bacteroidia bacterium | reverse complement strand
TAGCATTACCATCTGGAGAAAGGAACGGAAGCCAGCTGCACCCATGCCTTTGACCCCAAAAGAAAATGAAGTGGTAAGTATAGAAGGAACCATCCTTAAGGCCGGAGCGTTTGAAAGTAGTCATCAGGGAACATTTCATGCGGCATCGCATTGGCAGGTTTCAGAAGCCAAGGATTTCGAAAAATTGGCCTTTGAAAGCTGGAAGCAGCATGAAAACTGGTACTACAAGGAAAACAGACAAAAAGATGATGATCTTACGGATGAAAAGACCAGGCGTCTAAAACCAAATACCACGTATTTTTGGCGAGTAAGATACCGGGACCAAAATCTGAATTGGAGCGACTGGTCCCAAATAACATCCTTTAAAACCAAATAAACATGAAGAACAGGATTTTGCTTTTGATTATGGCAATGGTGGCGATGCAAATGGGGAATGCCCAAGACTCGAACAACACCAAGGTAATTTTAATTACGTTGGATGGGTTCCGTTGGCAGGAACTCTTTACGGGCGCAGATTCCCTTTTGGTGACGAACAAGGAGTATGTCCACAATCCGGATATGTTGAAGAATACCTACTGGAGGGATACCCCAAAAGAACGAAGAGAGGCACTTTTGCCATTTGTATGGGGTCAAGTGTCCAAAATGGGCCAATTGCATGGCAACAGGAGCCTGGACAGCAAAGTGAATCTTACCAATACCATGTGGTTCTCTTATCCAGGTTATAACGAGATACTTACCGGTACTGCCGATGATTCTCGAATCACAAGTAACGATAAGATGAACAACCCCAACACCACCATTTTGGAATGGTACAACAATTCCCCCGAAGGGAAGGGAAAGGTTGCTGCATTTGGGAGCTGGGATGTGTTTCCGTATATCATCAACGAAGAACGATCAGGGGTTCCTGTAAATGCTGGTTTTGAGTCGGCCACCGAAAACCCAAACGAGCGCGAAAAATTCCTTAACCAATTGCAGGAACAGATTCCCAGTCCTTGGGGCAGTGTTCGTTTGGATGCTTTTACCCATCACTATGCCTTGGAGCACATGAAGAAGGAACACCCCAATTTGGTCTACATTTCCTACGGGGAAACCGACGATTTTGCGCATGATGGGGATTATCAATCCTATTTGAAATCGGCCCACAATACAGATGCCCTGATCAAGGAGCTCTGGGATTTTACCCAACAAGACCAGTACTACAAAGATCAAACCGTCTTTTTGATCACCACTGATCATGGCAGGGGAACCCAACCCTTGGATACCTGGAGAAGCCATGGAGGTAAGATTGACGGTGCAGGTCAAGTTTGGTTGATTGCCTTTGGAAAGAATGTCAAAGCGTTGGGAGAGACAAAAAATGAACAGCTATACTCCAATCAGATAGCCCCCACGGTGTTACAGCTCTTGGATATTCCAATTGTGAAGGAAATAAAGGGGAGTCCCTTAAAATTATAAATACGTCAGTTTTATTTTCAGTTAATTAGTTTGAGTTAGTTTGTCAGGGCCCGCACTTTAGTGCGGGCCCTTAGTTTTTTATAAGGTTCCATATCTGTTTTGGGCATGGAGTTTTTTGCCTAAAATGGTTACCTTAGAGGGGTATAACTAGCACATGAAAGAAGAACTTTTAGGAACATTCAGTTCCCATTTTGAGCAACCCCTTATTGATGAGATTATTAAGGTAGGCAAGTGCATGGAAGTCCCTGCTGGCGAGACCATCATGGATATCGGAAACTATATTCGGAGTATTCCTTTGCTGCTTTCCGGTGCCATTAAAGTATTACGGGAAGATGATGAGGGGGATGAACTGTTGCTTTATTATTTGGAACAAGGGGAAACCTGTTCCGTGACCATGGCCTGTTGTATGGGGCACACCCAAAGCGAGATCAGGGCCATCGCCGAGACCGATGCCAAAATTATGATGGTGCCCGTCCAAAAAATGGAGGAATGGATGGCCAAGTACAAAGGATGGCGCAATTATGTGTTTGAAAGCTACCATAACCGATTGAATGAACTGCTGCAAACGGTTGATAGTATTGCCTTTAAAAATTTAGATCAACGTTTGGTGGACTATCTCAAAAAGAAGATAGAGGTGACCAACGATAACCAGATACGAAGTACCCACCAAGAAATTGCCTATGACTTGCACACATCAAGGGTGGTGGTATCCCGGTTATTGAAAAAGTTGGAAAAAATGAAAAAGCTGAAGCTCCATCGAAACTATATCCAAATTTCAGATCTTTAAGTCTGTGCCTTTGGTTACGGTAATTTAGCCAATGGAATCCTATTTTTGTATAAATCCATCCTAATGCTTAAACGGTTTTTTCCTTTTTTGAACTGGATTTCCACGTATGGTCGCTCATCACTCTATAGCGACATCATTGCTGGGGTTACTTTGGGCGTTATGTTGGTGCCACAGGGGATGGCTTATGCCATGATTGCTGGTATGCCCCCAATTTATGGACTTTACGCAGCATTGGTTCCACAGATCGTTTATGCGTTGACAGGTACATCGCGCCAACTGGCGGTGGGCCCGGTGGCCATGGATTCCCTATTGGTGGCGGCAGGAGTAGGCGCTTTACAACTTGCCAACACCCAAGATTATATTGCAGCCGTA
>JAUICT010000454.1 GCA_030429325.1 Bacteroidia bacterium | reverse complement strand
CGAACACGTCCACCTCCAATAGGTGTATGATCGGGGGGATGGTCGGTAACAACTCCTCTGGCACCACCTCAATACAATATGGAGTGACTAGGGACAAGGTGGTTGCCCTGAACTGTATTTTATCCGATGGTAGCGAAGCTTCATTCGCGGAAGTCTCAAAAGAGATATTTGATAAGAAGAAACTGGATACCTCATTGGAGGGAACCATTTATGCCAAGTTGGAGAAAGAGCTTTCCAACAAGAAGAATCAGGATAATATTGAAGCAGAGTTTCCCAAGGCCAGTATCCATAGGAGAAATACGGGGTATGCGGTGGACGAATTGTTGAAAAACAACCTTTTTGGAGCCTTTAAGGAAGACTTTAACTTATGTAAGCTATTATCGGGAAGTGAAGGTACTTTGGCTTTCACCACGGAAATTACATTGCAAGTGGATGATCTGCCTCCGCCATTGTCCGCAATGGTGGCCACACATTATAAAACTTTAGAGGATTGTTTAGGTGATGTGGCTCCTGTGATGCAACATAATTTGCATACCTGCGAGATGATGGATAAGGTTATTTTGGATTGTACCAAGAATAACAGAGCACAGCTGGCCAATCGGTTTTTTGTGGATGGAGACCCGGCGGGCATTCTTATGTTGGAGGTAAGGGCCCATACCGAGGAAGATTTGCAAAAACAGTTGAAAGACCTGCTAAACACCATAGAAAAATCAGGGTTGAGCTATGCCAGTCCCGTTTTAATGGGAGATGACATCAACAAGGCCATTGAGCTGCGCAAAGCGGGCTTGGGGCTTTTGGGGAATATGGTTGGGGACCGCAAAGCCGTGGCATGTATAGAGGACACAGCGGTTGCTTTGGAAGATTTGAAAGACTTCATCGGGGAATTTTCCCAAATCATGAAGGGGTACAACCAAGATGCCGTGTATTATGCCCACGCTGGAGCTGGGGAACTGCATTTAAGACCCATTCTCAACCTGAAAAAGTCGGAGGATGTGGTGCTGTTCCGTTCCATTACCACCGATGTGGCCAAACTCACCAAAAAATATAAAGGAAGTTTCAGCGGGGAGCATGGAGACGGGATTGTTCGTGCCGAGTTTATCCCAATGATGATCGGGGAGGAGAATTACGAATTGCTGAAACGGGTAAAATCATTGTTCGACCCCAATAATATTTTCAACCCTGGGAAAATTGTGGATGCCTACCCCATGGATGAATCCTTGCGATACGAAGTGGACCGAAAAGAGCCCGAAGTAAATACATTGATGGACTTTTCAGATAGTGAAGGTATCCTCAAGGCGGCCGAAAAGTGCAATGGAAGCGGGGATTGTCGTAAAAGTCACCATATGTCTGGAGGCATGTGCCCCAGCTACCATGCCACCAAGAATGAAAAGGATACCACAAGAGGTAGGGCAAACGCACTGCGTGAATTTTTGACCAATACCGAGAAAGCCAATAAGTTTGATCAAAAAGAGCTTAAGGAAGTTTTTGACCTTTGCTTGAGCTGTAAGGCTTGTGCCAGTGAATGTCCCAGTAATGTGGATGTGGCTACCTTAAAAGCTGAATTTTTGTATCAGTATCAAGAAAGCAACGGATACCCGTTGCGGAGCAGGCTGTTTGCCTACAACACCAAATTGAATGCCTTGGGGAGTCAACTTTCTGGGTTGACCAATGCTATGTACGATTCCAAGCTTATCGGAGGATTTTTGAAGAAGACTTCCGGGGTGGCCCAAGAGCGTAGTTTGCCCAAAGTGTATCGATTCAATTTTGAGAAACACCTGAAGCAATTCAACTTGAAAAATACGGATCTTTCCAAGAAAAAAGTGGTGCTGTATTTGGACGAGTTTACCAAGTATCTGGACATCGAAGTTGGAAGGGATGCCATAGAGCTGCTGTGCAAGTTGGGGTATGATGTGGAGCTGTTTTATGCCGAAAGCGGTAGGACGTATTTGTCCAAGGGGTTTTTGAAGCAAGCCAAAAAACTGGTAGCAAAGAATTTGGACAAGCTAAAGAAGATTTTGGACCAGGACATCCCTATTGTGGGATTGGAGCCTTCGGCGATCCTCTCGTTCCGGGATGAGTACCAAAGACTTCACGACGATAAACCTCTTTTGGAAAAGTTGGCATCAAAGTCATTTTTGATAGAGGAGTTCTTGGCTTCGGAAATTGCTGCAGGTCATATTACTTCCGATAGTTTCACGCAGGAAGAAAGAACGGTTAAAATCCATAATCACTGCCATCAAAAGGCATTGAGCAACCAGAAGGTGACCTTTGATGTGCTTAATCTGCCCAAAAACTACAAAGTAACCATAATTGCATCAGGATGTTGTGGAATGGCGGGCTCCTTTGGGTACGAGAAAGAGCATTATGATACCAGTATGAAAGTTGGGGATTTGAAGTTGTTCCCCGCAGTACGGAAAAGTGACTCGGACACTTTGATTTCAGCCAATGGAACCAGTTGTAGGCATCAAATCAAGGACGGAACGGAACGGGACGCCCAGCATCCGGTATCAATCCTGAGAAAGGCGTTGGTCGTTTAAGGATTTTTCGCTTTTCAGTTTTCCACCTTCGTATTCTTCGGAAACGTTTTCAATTTCCACTTCCTTGTCGGTTATGGAGGC
>JAUICT010000014.1 GCA_030429325.1 Bacteroidia bacterium | reverse complement strand
GTAAACTATGTACACCTTTTCAAACAGACTTAAAATAGGATCTTTCATTGCCATGGGGCTTGGAGTTATTTTCTTGGCCATTGGTTTTCTATCGGCTCCATCAACAGTGGAAGAGGCAAAGGCCATAGTGGCTGCCCATGATGATGGCCACGGAGGTGGTCACGGAGAAGAAGCCGTAAGCCATGGAGAGAGCACCGCGCATGGCTCCGAAGCCTCACACGATGAGGGGCATGATGCCTCGCATGATGAGCATTTGTTACACCAACTGCAGAACAAGCCATGGGCCGCACTGTATGTAGCTGCTTTCTTTTTCTTTATGATTGCTCTGGGGGTATTGGCCTTCTACGCCATACAACGCGCCGCACAAGCCGGTTGGTCTCCCTTGTTGTTTAGGGTCATGGAAGGAATTACTTCATATTTGGTGCCTGGAGGTATCATCGTATTTGTGATTTTGGTATTGTCCGTAATGCACATGAACCATATGTTCGTGTGGATGGATGCCGATGTTGTGGCACACGATAAACTATTACAAGGAAAAGCAGGGTATTTGAACCCAACCTTCTTCTTGGTAAGGGCCGCTATATTTTTGGGCGGATGGATTTTTTATCGTGAATATTCCAGAAAACTTTCTTTGGCTCAGGATGAGTCTGATGACGATAGCAACTTTGTAAAGAACTTTAGATGGTCTGCCGGATTCTTGGTATTCTATCTCGTTACCGAATCCATGATGTCCTGGGATTGGATTATGAGTTTGGACCCCCACTGGTTCAGTACCCTTTTCGGATGGTATGTATTTGCCAGTATGTTCGTATCAGGGATTACTGTGATTGCCATGGTGACCATTTACCTGAAATCCAAAGGATACTTGGAGCAAGTGAACAATAGCCATATCCACGATTTGGCCAAGTTCATGTTCGGTATCAGTATTTTCTGGACCTATTTGTGGTTTGCCCAGTTCATGTTGATTTGGTATGCCAACATCCCAGAAGAGGTTACGTACTACGTGGCGCGTTTTCAAGATTTTAAACTGCCGTTCTTTGCCATGTTGGTCATGAACTTTGTGTTCCCATTGTTGGTGTTGATGAACAGTGACTATAAGCGGGTCAATTGGTTTGTGATCATGGCCGGTATTGTGGTATTGGCCGGACACTATTTGGATGTCTTCAATATGGTTATGCCTGCAACGGTAGGGGATCAATGGTATATTGGATTGCCAGAAATAGGAGGTATATTGTTCTTTGGAGGGTTATTTGTGTACTGGGTGTTCAACACCTTGACCAAAGCGCCATTGCAACCAAAGCGCAATCCATTTATTGAGGAAAGTAGACATTTTCATTATTAATACGATTTAAGTCTTAGATAAGTATACAATGACTGCATTATTAACATTGACTGTTTTAGTACTGGTGGCGATTGCGATATGGCAAATGACCAAGATTTTTGAATTGTCCCAAATTAAAACAGAGAAGGCCGAGATAGCAAACGATACAGATAACAAATACAACGGGTATCTTTTGTTTGCATTCCTGATATTCATCTACGGAATCACCATTTTCAGTTTTGCAAAATATACAAAGGTACTGTTGCCTGAGGCTTCATCCGCTCATGGTGGTGAATACGACCAATTGATGTGGGTGTCTTTTGCGATTATATTCTTTGTTCAGTTTATCACACAGGCTTTGTTGCACTATTTTGGGTACAAATACCGTGGCGAAGAAGGAAAAAAGGCCTTGTTCTATGCAGATAACGACCGTTTGGAGTTCATTTGGACCATTATCCCAGTGGTTGTTTTGGCCGGATTGATTCTTTGGGGATTGTACACATGGACCAACATCATGGATGTCAACGATGAGGATGACCCCTTGATTGTTGAGCTTTATGCCCAGCAGTTTAACTGGACCGCCAGATATGGAGGCGACGACAATGTTTTGGGTGATGCAAGTGTACGACTTATCGATATTGATAGAGCAAATGTCTTGGGATTGGATGAATCTGACCCAAATGGCGATGATGATGTCATTGTAAAGGAATTGCACTTGCCCGTAGGAAGAAAAGTGAACTTTATGATGCGTTCACAGGACGTATTGCACTCAGCATATATGCCACACTTTAGAGCACAAATGAACTGTGTGCCAGGTATGATCACACAATTCTCATTCACACCTACAGTAACTACAGAAGAAATGCGTTTGAACCCTGACGTAGTGGATAAGGTAAAAAGAACCAATGCCATCAGAGCGGAATGGGCGGCAGAAGGAAGACCGGATTCCGACCCATGGGAGTTCGATTATGTATTGCTTTGCAACAAAATTTGCGGAAAATCACACTATAACATGCAGATGAAGATTATAGTGGAGACCGAAGAGGAGTTCAACAAATGGATGGCGGAACAGGCTACGTTCAAACAAACCGTAGCACCCGCAGAATAATTTAGGCTAGGAAAGAAACCATAACAAAACTTAAGAAGATTATGTCAGCTACCGGACACGACGAACACGGACACGAAGATCACGGGCATCATCATAAAGAGACCTTTATTACCAAGTACATCTTTAGTCAAGACCATAAGATGATTTCCAAGCAGTACCTGATTACAGGTCTCATTATGGGATTCATCGGTATTGCAATGTCCTTGTTGTTTAGAATGCAATTGGCATGGCCAGGGGAATCTTTCCCAATCTTTGAGGCCCTGCTTGGAAAGTGGGCGCCTGATGGGGTCATGGATGCCGATATTTACTTGGCATTGGTAACCATTCACGGTACCATCATGGTATTCTTTGTACTTACGGCCGGATTGAGTGGTACCTTCAGTAACTTATTGATTCCATTGCAGATTGGTGCAAGGGATATGGCTTCCGGTTTCTTGAATATGGTTTCATACTGGTTGTTCTTCCTGTCTTCAGTGATTATGGTAATTTCCCTGTTTGTTGAAGCAGGTCCTGCAGCAGCAGGATGGACCATCTATCCACCCTTGAGTGCTTTGCCCATGGCACAGCCCGGTTCAGGTGCTGGTATGACACTTTGGTTGGTTTCCATGGCCATATTCATTGCTTCTTCATTATTGGGATCATTAAACTATATCGTAACCGTAATCAACCTTAGAACCAAAGGGATGTCAATGACCCGTTTGCCATTGACCATTTGGGCATTCTTTGTAACAGCAGTTATCGGGGTGATTTCATTCCCGGTTCTTCTTTCAGCAGCTTTGTTGTTGATTATGGACCGTAGCTTCGGAACATCGTTCTTCCTATCTGATATTTTTATCCAAGGTGAGGTGTTGCATTATCAAGGAGGCTCTCCCGTATTGTATGAGCACTTGTTCTGGTTCTTGGGCCACCCCGAAGTATACATCGTTATTTTGCCTGCCATGGGAATTGTTTCCGAAGTAATGGCGGTAAATGCACGTAAGCCTATTTTTGGATACCGTGCCATGATTGCTTCCATTTTGGCCATTGCGTTCCTTTCTACCATTGTATGGGGGCACCATATGTTCATCTCAGGAATGAACCCATTCTTGGGCTCAGTATTTACATTTACAACGCTTTTGATTGCGATTCCATCTGCCGTTAAGGCCTTCAACTGGATTACCACGTTATGGAAAGGAAACCTGCAATTGAACCCAGGGATGCTGTTCTCCATAGGAATGGTGTCTACCTTCATTACTGGAGGTTTAACAGGGATTATTTTGGGTGACAGTACGTTGGACATCAACGTTCATGATACCTACTTTGTAGTGGCCCACTTCCACTTGGTTATGGGTATATCTGCACTTTATGGATTGTTTGCTGGGGTATACCACTGGTTCCCCAAGATGTTCCAAGGACGAATGATGAACAAGAATTTGGGATATGTCCATTTTTGGATAACGGCGATAGGCTCCTACGGAATCTTCTTCCCCATGCACTTTGTGGGAATGGCTGGGGTGCCAAGACGTTACTACCAGAATACAGCTTTCCCAATGTTCGATGATTTAACGAACATTCAGGTTTTGATGACTGTATTTGCCATCATCACTGCAGGTGTACAATTGGTGTTTGCCTATAACTTTATCGTTAGCATATTCTACGGTAAAAAAGGTCCACAAAACCCATGGAAGGCCAATACCTTGGAGTGGACAACTCCACAAGAACACATGCACGGAAACTGGCCTGGAGCCATTCCACATGTAACACGTTGGGCTTACGATTACAGTAAGACCTATGAAAACGGGGAGTATATTATACCAGGGCAGGATTTTGTTCCGCAGAACATACCGCTTCAGGAAAACGAAGAAGAACTCAACCACTAAGGTTACAACATAAAATAGAAGCCCATCCAAACGGATGGGCTTTTTTGATGGTATAACATTGAATCACAAGAGTTAGCAACAATTATAATATCTTTAAGGCACAGAACCCCAAAAAGTAAAACCGTGAAAAAAATAGTAGTCCTAGTTCTGTTCATTTTTCCCATATTGATTCAAGCGCAACGCAAACCACGCATAAAAGGAAGCCGCATCGTAACCCAAGTGAATGAAGAGCTTCCTCCGTTCAATGCTATAATTTTAAACGACAATCTCAATATTGTACTGAAAAAATCCTTCGGGCCGGGGTATGAGGTCATTGCCGATGATAACCTTATCGATATCCTCAAGTTTGATGTGCAAGATGGTACTTTACTGATCAGTTCCTATTACGATGTTACCGCTAAGAAGCAATTGGACATTACGGTAAATTATGTGGATTTAAGGGCAATAACTTTAAAAGACGGCAGTATTCTTTCCCATGATAGTATTGAAAGTGATGAACTGTTCGTGGATGGATTCAATAATACAAAGCTCGATATTAAAGCCAATGTGGGGGTCATGGACATTAACTTGGAAGATACCAGTCATGGCGATTTTAATGTGGATGTGGATAGCTTGAATATCACCATGGGACATAGATCGGAAGCATACATCTATGCGGTGAACGAAGTGAGCTTGGTAGATTTGGAAGACAATGCTTCATTGACCCTGGAGGGAACTTCGAATGGAATTCAGGCACGGTTGGTCGGAAATGCCAAATATAAGGGTGAAACCATGGAGGTAGGAACCGTTAAGATGGCTTTGGAAAGCAATACCAGTGCGAGAATCTACGCTCATGGGGAACTTGAACTCAGTGCCAAAGGAGATTCCAGAACATACCTCTACGGTACCCCGAAAGTCACAGTGCATGAATTTCTGGATACTTCCCAACTCATCAAAAAACAAGAATAAGCTTACTGGGCGATTGGAGCGGTAAGGCAATGCTCCGGTATGCCAAAACCGTCCACCAAGACCTCAATATGGGGGCGTAGCTCGGTGGATAACCGTTCAACCCGTTGACGTATCGCTTTTGATTTTGTGCTGCCAATATAGCCCTGTTCCAAATACCATCGGGCATCCAAATGTATCTGTTGCAAAGCATGGAGCGTACCCACCTTTTCCAAGAGCTCTCGATAAGCTTCATCTTCTACAGCAGCACAAAACTCAGAAAAAATGGAATAGGCCAATTCGGTACTATAGGCCTTTCCCAAGGCCAATAAATGGGTCTGCACCTTTAAGAATGCCTGATACGAAGGCACTCCTTTTTTGATATAACCACGAATCCGCATGGCCAAGGTATAGGTCAATCTGCGGGTTCGGTAATTAAAGGCGTGCTTATGGAATTTAGGGTTGTACAAGTGCTCTGCATCAACCTTATTGGAATACAGCGGATTGATGGCCGTTAATTTGTCCGAAAGTTGACTTTGCAGCAATTTCAGCACTGATGTGAACCCAGCACTGTTGAATTCTGCCTTAAAATCCGATAGAATTCCTTTGGCGGCCAGTTGTAGGAGCACGGTGTTGTCCCCTTCGAATGTGGTAAAAATATCCACGTCCCCTTTAAGGTCGGCAATCCGGTTTTCCAGTAAATATCCTTTTCCACCGCAAGCTTCCCTACACTCTTGTATGGTGTCATTGGCAAACCAGGTGATCACTGATTTAAGGCCCGCCACTTGGGTTTCAATCTGCCGCTTGTCTGGTTGTGAGTCGTCACTGTAACGCTTCATCATTTCTTCCAATACCACATGGTAGACATAAGCACTGGCTATGGCTGGGGTCAATCGTATCTGATGCGTGGGATAGTCCATGATCAAATCCTCTTGGATTTTGATACTGTCATTGAATTGTCTACGGTTCAACGCATGTTTCACGGCTATGGTCAAGGCCATCTTGGCACCTCCCAATGCCCCTCGAGCCACGCAGATGCGCCCACCTACCAACGTGCCCAGCATGGTGAAAAAACGTTTGTTAGGATTTTTTATCGATGAAAAATATTGGCCATCTGAAGTGATTTCTCCATACTTGTCCAAAAGATTTTCTCGGGGAACACTTATAGTATCGAACCAAATTTTTCCATTGTCCACGCCATTTAATCCAAGTTTATAGCCATTATCCTCAATGGTGATACCTTTGAGCAGTTCATGTTTTTCGTTCCGTAAAGGCACCAAGATGGCATGTACCCCTTCATTTTTTCCATTCACGATAAGCTGGGCAAAAACGGTGGCAATTTTGGAATGCAGCGCATTGCCAATATACTCTTTGTTGTCATTCTTGCCTGGAGTATGGATGATGATGGAATCCGTGGTAGTGTCGTAGGTAGCAGTAGTTTTTATACCCCTTACGTTAGAGCCGTGCCCCGTCTCGGTCATGGCAAAACAACCGAGTAGGTTGGTTTTCCCGGCATCGGATAAATATTGGTCATGGTGTTTTTTAGTGCCCAATTTTTGGATACTACCTCCAAAAAGACCAAACTGCACCCCAAATTTTACCGCAAGGCTACCGTCCACAAACATCAAATGCTCAAATATGGCGGCGTAAGCGGGCATATTATCCGTACCTCCATATTTAGCCGGATAGGCCATGGCACCGTACCCCTTTTCACCCAAAAGCGCTACTTGTTTCAAGATTGTGCTCCTAAATTCTTCCTTGTTTCTTCGGATGTCCCACGTAAAGGATGGGTGTTTCAAAAACTGCCGAAATTCATCCACAACCGTTGCGTGATCCCCTTTTAGGATTTTGTCCAGAACGCTGGCATCGTATAGGTCCGAAGTCTTTTCATGGACCACTTCAACATCGAACAAATGGTTGTAATGGTTGGGCTGTATGCCCAAATTAATTTCGATATGTTTTAAGTGATCATTGAAAGTAATGGCATCACTTCGTGTTTGGGTCAAACGTTTGCTCAAAGATGCTAAAGGATAGGTGTCACTTTCCACGAGTTTTACCCCAGAGCTGGCAATGGTATGTTTCCATGATTTTATCTCTTGGTCCTTGGGCGGATTTTCCCTGTTGAGCCAATGATTAAGTTGCTTCTTTTCCGAGGGGTCCAAAGAGGTGTCATCGGAAATGCTTTTCTCCACCACAGAAATTTCAGAAGCCGATAATAGATCATCGGACCAAATGACATAGAAAAAAGGGATGTATTGTAGGATTCCCAAGGAATAATCTGTTGTCATCATTGCATTTTGGGTTAAGATAGGGTTGTTTTGTTTTCTAAGTATCTAAGGTAAGGTTTAGTTTTCTAAGATGTGTACTTACAATCATTTTGGCTGAATTGCTTTTAGCCTCATGGGCTTTTCAACTATATTTGTTAAGCCATGAATGAAAATTTAGATCCAACGGCCCATAATTTTTCCCAAGAGGAGCTCGATATTGAAAGAGCGTTACGCCCGATTACATTCGACGATTTTACGGGACAGGCCCAAGTATTGGAAAACCTTAAGGTTTTTGTGCAGGCGGCCAATCTTAGGAATGAGGCCTTGGACCATACCCTTTTCCATGGCCCCCCGGGATTGGGAAAAACTACCTTGGCCCATATTCTGGCCAATGAACTTGGCGTGGGAATCAAGGTAACCTCTGGCCCTGTGTTGGACAAGCCCGGCGATTTGGCGGGCCTGTTGACCAATTTAGAGGAGAGGGACGTACTCTTTATTGATGAAATCCACCGGTTGAGTCCCATTGTGGAGGAATACCTCTACTCGGCCATGGAGGATTATAAAATTGATATCATGATCGAAACCGGTCCCAATGCAAGGACCGTTCAAATTAATTTGAGTCCCTTCACGTTGATAGGGGCCACCACACGATCTGGATTGCTCACGGCACCCATGCGGGCAAGGTTCGGTATCCAGAGTCGATTGGAATATTACAATACAGAACTGCTCTCTACCATTGTGGAACGAAGCGCGGAAATCCTAAAAGTACCTATAACCCAGGAAGCGGCCATTGAAATTGCAGGACGAAGTAGGGGAACCCCTAGAATTTGCAATGCCCTCTTACGCAGGGTTCGGGATTTTGCCCAGATCAAGGGAAATGGCAACATCGATTTGGGAATTTCCCAGTTTAGCCTCAAGGCCTTGAATGTAGATGCACATGGTTTGGATGAAATGGACAATAAGATTTTGAGCACCATTATTGATAAATTCAAGGGAGGACCCGTCGGAATCACAACCTTGGCCACGGCAGTTTCCGAAAGTGCTGAGACCATTGAGGAGGTGTACGAACCATTTCTGATTCAGCAGGGTTTTATCATGCGCACCCCCCGCGGACGCGAGGTCACTGAGTTAGCTTATAAACATTTGGGGAGGATCAAAGGGGGAACGCAAGGAGGGCTTTTTTGATTTGACTCCAAAAACCAAACATACCACATTGATTAAAACCGAAGCCAAGCGCCTCGGTTTTTTGTCTTGCGGCGTTTCCAAAGCACAATTTTTGGAAGAGGAAGCCCCGCGATTGGAGAAATGGCTTAAGGCCAACATGCATGGCCAGATGAAGTATATGGAAAACCATTTCGACAAGCGTTTGGACCCTACCAAGCTTGTGGAAGGGTCAAAATCCGTCATCTCATTACTGTTGAATTATTTTCCCTCAGAACAGCAAAACCCAGAATCCTATAAAATTTCCAAGTATGCCTATGGAACCGATTATCACTTTGTAATAAAGGACAAGCTCAAAAGTCTTTTGCATTTTATTCAGGATGAAATCGGGGAGGTCCATGGAAGGGCCTTTGTGGATTCCGCACCTGTCTTGGATAAGGCATGGGCCGCCCGCAGTGGTTTGGGGTGGATAGGCAAGCACAGCAACCTGCTTAGCCAACAAGTAGGTTCGTTTTATTTTATAGCAGAACTTATTGTTGATTTGGATTTGGAACACGATGCGCCAACAACGGATCATTGCGGCACGTGTACGGCTTGTATCGATGCCTGTCCTACTGAGGCCATTGTGGAACCCTATGTGGTGGATGGCAGTAAATGTATTTCCTATTTTACCATTGAGCTCAAAGACCAAATTCCTACTGAATTCAAAGGGAAGATGGATGATTGGATGTTTGGCTGCGATGTATGCCAAGATGTTTGTCCGTGGAACCGTTTTTCAAAACCGCACAAGGAACCCCTTTTTGACCCCGACCCCCAATTGTTGTCCATGACCAAAAAAGATTGGGAAGAAATTACTGAAGATGTGTTCAGGAAGCTGTTTAAAAAATCTCCAGTAAAACGCACGAAGTATAGCGGTCTTCAACGAAATGTTAAGTTTTTAAAACCCTAGAGGTTAACTATAACGTTTTCGTTTTGAAGCAAGGCCAATTTACGGCTAAGTTTTTTCAATGAAATAATTAAAAAGACTATATTGAATTGGATTCATATTGAGAAATCCTTAAAATTTGAGTCATGTTTTTAATGGGTTGAAAATTTTTGATTTTCAAACACCATGCTTTTCAAACCAAACAACACACAGGATGAAGATCATAAAACCCCGATTGAGTTTTTGGCAAATATTCAATATGAATGTTGGCTTTTTGGGAATCCAGTACAGTTTTGGACTTCAACAGAGCGCAATAAACCCCATTTTTCTTTTCTTGGGAGCCAAAGAAGAAATTTTACCCATTTTAAATATTGCCGGTCCGGTCACGGGGTTGATTGTTCAACCTATCATTGGGGCCATTTCAGATAAAACATGGTCGCCAAGATGGGGAAGAAGAAAGCCTTTTTTCTTGATAGGGGCTGTTTTGGGCAGTCTGTGCCTGTTTGCTTTTCCATTGAGCCCGGCCCTGTGGTTTGCCGTAGGCCTTTTGTGGATTTTGGATGTAGGCAACAATATGGCCATGGAACCGTATCGGGCCTTTGTTGGGGATAAGCTTCCAGATGCTCAGTTGAGCATTGGCTACCAAATGCAAAGTTTGTTTGTAGGAGCTGGTATTCTATTGGCCAACGCATCTATTTTTTTATTTCAAGATTGGTTTGGAGGCGGTCAAGAAATAGCGGGGACGGTTCCCAAATGGTTGTACTATTCCTTCTTTATAGGTTCCTTTTTATCCATAGCCACCATATTGTGGTCGGTTTTAAAAACTCCCGAGATACCACCTTCCGAAGAAGAATTGGCAGAAATAAACAGGCATAAAGCCTTGCCGTTCATGGACCGTTTTAAGATGCCTTTCCAGGAAATTGCACATGCTGTAAAGGAAATGCCAAGATTCATGTGGAGACTTTCCGCGGTATATTTGTTTCAATGGTATGCGCTGTTTGTCTATTGGCAGTTTATAACCCCGTTGTTCAGGACAACGATGGGCTTTGATACCTCGGAAGCTGCAGCCCAAGCGGCAAAAATGAGTACCACCTATAACATTGTTACTGCCGTAGTGGCATTGATTTTGGTCCCGTTGACCATGCGATTTGGAGGAAAGAAAATTTATGCATTAAGCTTGGCAGGAACCGCGATAGCCTTGTTTGCGATTCCCAATATTCAAGACCCGGTTCACGTATTGTATCCCATGGTGCTGTTCGGCATCGGTTGGGCGGCCATGATGGGGATTCCCTATAGCATGGTGTCCAAAATTGTTCCTCAAGAGCGACGCGGGGTGTACATGGGTATCTTAAATATGATGATCGTAATCCCAATGGGTATCCAAACATTGACATTCGGTCCCATTTTTAAAAATTTACTCGGGGCTAACTCTGTCAACGCCATGTTGTTTGCAGGCGGATGTTTTGTTATGGCTTCCCTTTTGGCCATGCGCCTTAACATTCCCAAGAACAAGCGGGATTCTGAATTGGATATTGAAATGCCTTGAGTCTGCCCTTGTGTGAAGTTCCATTTTACAGGGGTTTCAAGGATTATATTAAAATTGATGGATAGGGACTTTCCAAAACCAAGGAATCCCCTAACTTTACCCATTCATTTTTCACTATATGAGCAAGGAAAAACAAAGACGGGAAGCACTATTGTACCATGCTAAACCACAGCCTGGAAAAATAAAAATAGTACCTACAAAGCCTTGTCTGGAAATAGAAAAGAACAAGGACGATGTATACAAATACACCGCCAAAGGAAATATTGTGGCTGTGATTTCCAATGGAACGGCCGTATTGGGGTTGGGCAACATTGGCCCAGAAGCCTCAAAGCCCGTGATGGAGGGGAAAAGCCTTCTCTTCAAAATTTTTGCGGATATCGATGGGATTGATATAGAATTGGACACGGAGGATGTGGATAAATTCATTGAAACCGTAAAGACCATTGCCCCCACCTTTGGTGGTATCAACTTGGAAGATATCAAAGCACCAGAGGCGTTCGAAATAGAAAGACGTCTTAAGGAAGAATTGGATATTCCCGTAATGCATGATGACCAGCACGGAACTGCAATCATATCTGCCGCAGCCTTGCTGAATGCCATTGAGTTGACCAACAAGAAAATTGATGAAGTAAGAATTGTGGTCAGCGGGGCCGGTGCTGCCGCGGTTTCCTGTACAAAACTTTATAAAGCTTTTGGGGCCAGCGCCAAGAACATTGTTATGCTGGATAGTAAAGGGGTTATCCGGAGCGATAGGGAAAATTTAAGCGAGGAGAAACAGGAGTTTGCCACAGATCGCAAAATTGACACATTGGAAGAGGCCATGAAGGATGCGGATGTCTTTATTGGTCTATCTATTGCCAATATTGTAACTCCAAAAATGCTGAAATCCATGGCAAAGGACCCCATTGTTTTTGCCATGGCCAATCCAAATCCGGAGATTGCTTACGATTTGGCCTGCAAGACCCGAAAAGATGTTATCATGGCCACTGGGCGTTCCGATCATCCCAATCAAGTGAACAACGTCCTTGGATTTCCATTCATTTTTAGAGGGGCGTTGGATGTACGCGCCACCAAAATCAATGAAGAAATGAAGATGGCTGCCGTGAGGGCATTGGCCGATCTTACCCGTGAGCCTGTTCCTGAACAAGTAAACATAGCATACGATGCCACACGTTTGGCCTTTGGAAAAGAATATATTATCCCGAAACCTTTTGATCCAAGACTGATTACCACCATTCCTTTGGCTGTGGCCAAAGCGGCCATGGAAAGTGGGGTGGCCAAAGCACCTATTCAGGATTGGGACAGGTATGAGGAAGAACTCTATCAAAGATCGGGCAACGATAACAAGGTGGTAAGACTACTTCATAATAGGGCCAAAGTAAATCCAAAACGCATTGTTTTTGCTGAAGCTGAATTGTTGGATGTAATGAAAGCAGCCCAAATAGTTTATGAGGAAGGCATTGCAGAACCTATTCTATTGGGGCACAGGGAGACTATTGAAAACCTTAAAAAAGAACTCGATTTTGATGCCGAAGTGACCATTATTGATCCACGTTCCGATGAATCCAAGGAATTGCGGACCAAGTATGCCTTAAAACTATGGGAATCCCGAAAAAGAAAAGGGGAGACCAAGTATAGTGCACGGGTAAACATGGGCAAGCGTAACTATTTTGGGGCCATGATGTTGCTTGAAGGGGATGCAGATGGTATGATTTCAGGATATTCAAGGTCATACCCAAGGGTGCTTCGACCCGTTTTTGAAGTTTTGGGAAGAGCCAAAGGGGTTAAAAATGCTTCCACGGTAAATATTATGATTACGGAAAGAGGGCCGCTCTTTTTGGCGGATACCTCCATCAATATAGATCCCAACGCGGAAGAATTGGCTGAAATAGCCCAAATGACTGCCAATGTGGCCAATACGTTTGGCTTCAGCCCAGTTGTGGCCATGCTTTCTTACGCCAATTTTGGATCTTCAAACCACCCCAATGCCCAAAAGGTTAAGGAAGCGGTTCGGATTCTTCATGAAAAGAACCCTGATTTAGTGGTGGATGGGGAGATTCAAACCGATTTTGCTTTGAGTCAAGAATTGTGCAACAATAATTTTCCGTTTTCTAAATTGTCCGGTAAAAAGGTGAATACACTTATTTTTCCCAATTTGGAATCGGCCAACATTACATATAAACTCCTCAAAGGGCTCAATAAGGCTGACTCCATAGGACCTATTATGGTTGGATTGACGAGGGCGGCGCATATTCTTCAATTGGGCGCCAGCGTGGATGAGATGGTGAACATGACCGCTGTGGCCGTTATTGATGCCCAAGAACGCGATAAGCGCAGAAAAATGAGGAGAAAAGTCGAGTAGTTCCTGAAATCCGAAAATCTAATAATCCAACACACCAAATATGATTACCCATTTAAGAGGAAAATTGGTAGAGAAGAACCCGACGTATGTCATTATTGAATGTAATGGCGTAGGATATTTTTTAAACATTTCGCTACATACATTTTCTTTATTGGGCGATGAGGAAAACATTCAGTTGTACACCCATCTTTTGATTAAAGAGGACTCTCACACTTTGTTTGGTTTTGTGGAACGATCGGAGCGTGAGATTTTCAGGTTGTTGATTTCGGTTTCAGGGGTGGGTTCCAGTATTGCCAGAACCATGCTGTCCTCCCTTTCGCCCACTGAAGTCAGGGATGCCATTGCCAATGGGGATGTGCCTTCCATACAAGGTGTCAAGGGAATAGGGGCCAAGACGGCGCAACGCGTAATATTGGACCTGAAGGACAAAATTTTGAAAGTTTACGATATGGGAGAAGTTTCCCTTCCA
>JAUICT010000453.1 GCA_030429325.1 Bacteroidia bacterium | reverse complement strand
GGCGACCAAGGAATCATTAAAGTTCCGGTCACAAAGGATTTTACCATGGACGTTTCCAAACTGGAGGAGTGCCATGCCAAAGCCTTAAAAAATGGTGTTCACATTTTTGCAATTGTGGGCAGTGCCCCATCCACCGCAACGGGAATTTATGACGATTTGGAGGCCATTGCCCGGTTCGCAAAAGAAAAAGGGTTGTGGTTCCATGTAGATGGCGCCCACGGAGGTGCGGCCATCTTCTCCAAAAAATACAAGCATCTGCTCAAAGGGATTGAAAAATCGGATTCGGTGGTCATAGACGGGCACAAAATGTTGATGATGCCTACGCTTACCACGGCACTTTTGTACCGGAAGGGCATCCACTCCCACACCACCTTTGTCCAAAAGGCGGATTACTTATTGACCCATACGGATGAAGAAGATTGGTATAATGGAGGGAAAAGGACCTTTGAGTGCACCAAATCCATGATGGGTCTGCATTGGTACATTTTATTAAAACTATACGGGGACGACATTTTTGACCAAAATGTGACCAAACTGTACGATTTGGGAAAAGAGTTTGCCCAGTTGATAAACAACGAATCCAATTTCGAATTGGCCATTGAACCCATGTCCAATATTCTTTGTTTCCGGTATGTGGTGCCTCACCTGAGTTTGGAACAACTCAACAGCTTGAACCAATCCATCAGACAACAACTTCTGGAGGATGGGGAATTTTACATGGTCCAGACCCAACTAAGGGGCGTGCATTACCTAAGGACCAGTTTAATGAACCCGTTCACCACCATGGAACATTTGGAATGGCTACTGGAAAAAATCAAAACCCTTTCCAAAAAATTGTTGGCTTCGTAACCTACGCAATAGATTCCAGTATTTTTTCCTCGCTTTGTTTTCTTGAAAAGTTGATGGCACATTCAATCAAGGCCAAATGGGAATACGCCTGCGGGAAATTGCCCAATAAACGTTTGGTCTTGAAATCGATATCCTCACTAAAGAGTCCCAAATGGTTGCTATGGCCCAACAAACGCTCAAAAAGTTCCAGGGCCTTCTCTTCCTCCCCTATTTTAAAGAGGCTGTTGATAAACCAAAAGGTACAAATGGTAAAGGAGGATGAGGGTTCCCCAAAATCGTCCTCATTCTTGTAGCGATACAGTAACCCATCGTTGCTCAATCCTTCCTCAATGGCTCGTACCGTATTTACATATTTGGGGTCGCGGGCATTAATAAAACCATAGGGTTCCATCAACAATACCGAAGCGTCCAAGTGTCGGGAACCATACGATTGCACAAAAGCATTGATATCGCTATTCCAAGCATTTTCATGGATATCCCTTTTGATTTCCTGCTCAAGGGCGGTCCATTTTTCAATCTTTCGGTTCTTTCCAAAGATTTTTGCCACTTTAATGGCCCTGTCCAAGGCCACCCAACACAATACCTTGGAAAAGGTAAAGTGCCTATCCTCACCCCTGAATTCCCAAATGCCCTTGTCCGGTTCAGTCCAGTGCTTGCTTACAATCCAGACAATCCCTTTGGTGATGCTCCAGAGTTCCTCCACATTTTCAATATCATTGCTGAACTTCACCAACTGCTCATAGATAACATCCATAAGAATACCGTAAATGTCGTTCTGCTTCTGCTTGTAGGCGGCATTTCCAATACGGACGGGCTTGGACCCCTTGTATCCTTCCAAATGATCCAAAGTCTGTTCCGTCAGTTTTTTTTCTTGGTTGATGCCGTACATGATCTGGAGTTTTTCATCCTTATCCGGCATAAGGTCAATGATAAACTGTAAGTATCTTTTGGCAGAATTCATATGCCCTAGTTCGGAGACCACCTTGATCACCATGGAGGCGTCCCGTATCCAGCAGAATCGGTAGTCCCAATTTCGCACCTCGCCAATGGTTTCGGGCAAAGAGGTCGTGGCAGCAGCCAGAACAGCTCCCGTTTTATCATAGGTAAGCATTTTTAATGTAATGGCACTCCGTATGATCTGCTTGTTGAACTTTTTATAGGTAGGGGTCTTATCCACCCAATCCAACCAATATACTTTGGTACGCTCCAATTCCAGGGCCATTTTTTCCGTAGTGGGCTTAAGAATTTTCTCGTTGTAACAAATCAGAAAGTATCCATCCTCCCTCAATGGGATTTCCTCTCCTTCCAATACCACCCGTTTATTGAACGAAGTATACAGGAACAGGGTATCGTACTTCAACTTATGGGTAAGACTGGCCACAAAATCCCTTTTTATATAATGCTCGGTCTGTCCCAACCCGTATTCCAACTTCGGGTCGTACTTGACCTTAAAGCTCGGCTTTCCCGAAACATACTTTACATACCGAACAATTTCGGGCGGGGCATTGTACTTTCCATTATTATGCTTGTGGTGCCTCGGCATAAAATCATGCACTTCAAAAACATCTTCTCCGTTGGAAAAACGCGTAATCAATATCGCCGTACTATCATAGTATTGCTGATGGGTTTCATAGGCATCGTCCACAAGAAACTCAAAACTCCCCCCTTTTCCCTCATCCAGCAGCTTTGCAAAGACCGATGTGGAATCAAACTGGGGCAGACAACACCAATCCAGCGAGCCCGTTTTTGAAATCAATGCCGCACTTCTACAATTTCCAATAATTCCATAA
>JAUICT010000452.1 GCA_030429325.1 Bacteroidia bacterium | reverse complement strand
AGAAGAAAATTGAAAAATAAAAACTAAGTTTAACCCACGGATAGATCAAATCTGGGCAGTTCGTTTACCCTGGTCAGTTTCATCCGGCGAAGGTGGGTCACTTTACCCGGCTTATCCACCCTCGGAATGAAAATCAGTAAAAAGACTGTTCTTAATGTTGTACTGATTCTGTTTGTACTTTCCTTTTTTGTTACCCCTTTGGGGTATTATGGCAAAATCCTGCTTAACAAAATGCTGGCCATGTCACCTCCCGTGATAGAACAATCCGAGCGGGAAAAAATTACCGATTACGATTGGAAGCTTAAGGATGCAGATTGGAATATTTTCAATTTTGAAAAATCCAAAGGGAATGTGGTTTTCATTAACTTTTGGGCCTCATGGCGATTACCTTCCGAAGCTGAACTATCCAGCATACAAGAACTTTATAACAAGTACAAGGGTAAAATTGACTTCTACATCATCACCAATGAAAACAGACCGCCAGTGGAAGCTTTTATGGAAGAGCATGAATTTACATTTCCATTGACGTACTTGATCATTGGAGAAAAAATGCCCGTGGACTCCAAGGAGGTTCCTTCTTCTTATTTGATCGATAAATCAGGAAATATTGTAATCCATAAGAAAGGAATAGCAGATTGGAGCAACAAAAAGGTGTACACGTTGCTGGATGAATTGATAGCAGAATAAACACCCAATGAAGATTTCCAAAGAGCAAATTAGTAATGGCATATGGCTATTGGCCATTGCTTTGATACTTTTTACCCCGGTTGGGTTTCACCTTCGCGTATGGGCAACCAAATTTATATCCACTAGTGCCGATGTGGTATCGGTAGAAGAACAAAAAATATTGGCGGATTATGATTGGCGATTGGTTGATGTTGAAAGAAAACAAACTGATTTCAAATCTTTTGAAGGTAAGGTGGTCGTGGTAAATATTTGGGCCACTTGGTGTCCTCCTTGTGTTGCAGAGCTTCCCAGCTTTGTAGAGCTTTATGGGGATTATAAGGATAAAGTGGTATTTGCTTTTGTGGCCAACGATGACAAGCTTAAGGTAGAGCAATTCATGGAAAAGAAAGGATATCAGCTGCCAATCTATTTTCAGGTCTCATCCACTCCCAAAGAATTGGTGTCCAAAAGTATACCCGCTACATACATCATCAGTAAGTCTGGAAAAATTGTGGTCGATGAAAAAGGAGCTGCCAACTGGAACTCAGATAAGATAAGGACTTTGTTGGACCAGCTTATTTTGGAGTAGTCTGCCGTTTGAAGTACTTGAAGGGTACAAGAAGCATTCCAAAACATTCCCCGTCTTCTTTGCCTAAGTGTTTGTGATGTATTTTATGGGCTCTTCGCACCCCTCTGGCATACCAATTATTGGCATTTCGGAATAGCTTAAAGCGTTGGTGTATAAAAATATCGTGTACCAAAAAGTAAGCAATTCCGTAGGCCAGAATTCCAAACCCCAATGGCCAGCCATACCAAAATGAGGTATAGTTGCCCAAATAAAAGAGTATCATGCTCACCACGGCATAGAAAATGAAAAAAGCATCGTTTCGCTCAAACCAAGAGTCGTGGTCTTTTTTGTGATGGTCTTTATGAAGGCTCCACAAAAAACCATGCATCACATATTTGTGCGTAAACCAAGCCATAAACTCCATAAAGCAGAATGTGGACAAGAAAACAAGTATCCAAAGCGCTAGTTTCATTTATACCAATTGTAATTTATAGTTGAGGTACGAATGTGCCAAAAGTCCAAATTTTTGATAGTTGGGAACCCTAATCCGGGTATTTTTGATTTCCAAGGAGGGTGTTCCCTGTAACTTTTGGAGTAATTTTTTGTAGTACCGATAAGCAGTATAGACCCCAAACTTGGCTTGTTCCGGCAATTTTATGATACCTGAATATCCTACTGCCAAATCTGCCTTAATCTCATTCACGATTCTCTTTTTGGAGATTTCATCTAGCTCTGTCAAGTTGGTATTGGGGAAATAGGTACGATCCAAGTGTTCGTAATCTGCTTTGAGGTCCCGGAGAAAATTTATTTTCTGAAAAGCAGAGCCCAAGGCCATGGCAGATTCTTTTAACTCTTCATACTTTTCCTTGTCGCCGTGTACAAAAACGCATAGACACATGAGACCTACCACATCCGCTGATCCATAGATATACTCTCGATATTCATCAAAAGTTTCGTAGGTTTTTTTGGTTAGGTCCATGCGCATGCTGTTCATGAACGATTCCACCAAATGAAAAGGAATATCGTAGGTATGATAGGTATGTTGAAAAGCATTCAGGATAGGATTTAGGCTGATTCTATCCGTAATAGCATGCTTCATATCATTTTCAAACCGGTTAAAAAGTGCTTCTTTATCGTACTCGTGGAAGGTATCCACAATTTCATCGGCAAAACGCACAAAACCATAAATGTTGTAGATGTCTGAGCGAATGGATGGGGCCAGCATCTTGGTGGCCAAAGAGAAGGAGGTGCTGTAAGATTGGGTTACAACCTTGCTGCAGTAGTACGAAACATCATCAAAAATAGTCTTCATGGTCAAAGTTTTTTAGTGATTAGATCAGCTACCAATTTTCCAGAAATTAAGGAAGGTGGTACTCCCGGTCCCGGAACGGTCAGCTGACCGGTAAAA
>JAUICT010000451.1 GCA_030429325.1 Bacteroidia bacterium | reverse complement strand
TTTTCTTCAATGGTGTATCCTGTAACGTTGATGATCTCCATTCGGTCGCGCAATGCAGGCTGAATGGTGGCCAAGTTGTTCGCCGTGGCAATGAACATCACTTTGGATAGGTCATATCCCATTTCAAGGAAGTTATCGTGGAACTCGGCGTTCTGCTCCGGGTCCAATACCTCCAGCATGGCAGAGGACGGGTCCCCCTGATGACTGTTGGAAAGCTTATCGATCTCATCCAGAATAAAAACGGGATTCGATGTCCCGGCTTTCTTCAAGCTTTGGATGATACGACCGGCCATGGCCCCGATATAGGTTTTTCGGTGACCACGGATCTCCGCTTCGTCCCGAAGTCCACCCAAGGACATGCGCACATATTCCCTGCCCAAAGCCTCGGCCACGGATTTTCCCAAAGAGGTCTTCCCCACTCCGGGAGGGCCATATAGACAAAGGATGGGCGATTTCATATCGTTTCGAAGCTTCAAAACCGCCAAATACTCAATGATCCTACGTTTTACATCCTCAAGACCGTAATGGTCACGGTCCAAAATCTGCTGGGCACGTTTTAAATCAAATTTATCCTTGGAGAATTCGTTCCAAGGCAGGTCCAATATCAAATCCAGATAATTGCGCTGGATGGAATATTCGGCCACTTGGGGATTCATGCGTTGCATTTTGGCCAATTCCTTCTCGAAATGCTCCTTGACCTTTTTGCTCCATTTTTTCTTTTTGGCCTTAACCCGCATTTCCTCCACTTCCTCTTCATAAGACATGCCACCCAACTCTTCTTGAATGGTCTTCATTTGTTGGTGAAGGAAATATTCGCGCTGTTGTTGGTCCATATCGCTACGAACCTTGGACTGGATATCGTTCTTCAATTCCAGTTTTTGAAGCTCCATGTTCATATACCGCAGCGTGGCCAAGGCCCTATCCTGCAAATTGGGAATTTCCAGAAGTTGCTGTTTTTCGGCAACCGTTAAATTAAGGTTAGACGAAACAAAATTGATCAAGAACGAATTGCTCTGGATATTCTTGATAGCAAAAGTGGCCTCGCTTGGAATATTGGGATTGTCCTTAATGATTTTAAAGGCCAATTCTTTGATAGAATCAATGATAGCTCCAAATTCCTCGCTCTTCTCATCAGGTCGCACCTCAGCAGCCTCTTTCACTTTGGCGGTCAAATAGGGCTTTTCGGAAATGACCTGCTCTATTTGAAAACGTTTTTTTCCTTGAATGATTACCGTGGTGTTGCCATCGGGCATTTGGAGTACCCTTAAAATACGTGCAACAGTTCCCAAGGTATTGATATCGTCCACACCAGGATTTTCGGTCTCCTCATCTTTTTGGGAAACCACCCCAATGGTCTTTGAGCCATTGTTGGCATCACGGATCAGGTTAATGGATTTATCCCTACCGGCGGTTATTGGAATAACCACCCCGGGGAACAATACCGTATTTCTCAGCGGAAGTACGGGCAATGTTTCCGGCAAACTTTCCCGGTTCATCTGCTCCTCGTCCTCTGGGGTAAGCAATGGTATTAATTCGGCATCCTCATCCAAGCCTTGAAAGTCTATATTGTCAAAATTTGAAATTTTTATCTCTCCCATATCCTATTTTCGGTCATTTTGTCATAAACGACAAAAGTAATTCACTTTTTTCGCATCGTCACCCCCATTTAACCTCCTAAAAATCAATAACTAAAAAGGAAAAACGATTTTATCACAATTGTTAAAGGGCAATTCCTGTGCCATTAAAATTTAAATTTTCTGAAAAAAGTGTAACAATTGATAAATTCATACCTCTATAAGACAAACCATTCATTTTTTGAGCCACCAAAATGAACATATTGACGCACTGCTAGAGCTGTGCCTAAAAGGCAAACAAAGTGCACAAATGGAGATTTACAATCGGTATTACAAGGCCATGTTCAACACGGCATACCGGATTGTAAAAGACTCGGCCGAAGCGGAAGATGTAATGCAGGAATCGTTCTTGAGCGCGTTCACGAAACTGCACACATTTAAAGGGGAGGTCACTTTTGGCGCATGGTTAAAGCGGATCGTGATCAATAACAGCATTTATCAGTACAAAAAGCAGCAAAAAACAAGGGCTGTGGACTTGGATGACATAATGTACAAGGTCGAAGATAATGATGAAGTTGCTTCAGACCACAATGGTTATACAGAACTGAAGGCTCAAAAAGTAATGGAAACCATGAGAAGTTTGAAAGATAATTACAGAGTTTCTTTGACCTTACATTTAATTGAAGGTTACGATTATGAAGAAATCAGTGAGATTATGAATATAAGCTACGCTAATTGCAGGACCACCATATCAAGGGCCAAGGAAAGCTTACGTAAAAAATTGAACCAAAACGTTTTGCCATGAAAGAGGATAATTTAGACCAACTGTTTGAGAGGCTGCACGGACAATTTGACCTTGAAGAACCCCGAAGTGGACATCAGGGGCGCTTTTTGGAGAAATTGAACCAAGACAGGGGCACAATTTCCCTGAACAAAAAGAAAATGAACTGGTGGAAGCCTTTATCCATTGCAGCATCCATTGCGCTGATCGGCGTACTATCCTTTCAGGCATTTGGACCAAAGCCCAGTTTAAAAGAGCAAGTAGTAAAGATTGCCCCAGAGGTTTCACAGACCG
>JAUICT010000013.1 GCA_030429325.1 Bacteroidia bacterium | reverse complement strand
CTTTTGTGGAGTTAAACGGCACCAAGCGGAAATGGTTCTTGGTCATGCAGTTGATCATGTCCTTCGCCTTTTTGGGCATTGGCCTTTTTTTGCCTTCCAACGCATTTTTCACCATTACCTTGGCCTTTTTCTGGATGGCTGCCTTTGCTTCCGCCACCAATGACATTGCCTCCGATGGTTATTATATGATTGGGCTTTCACAAAAAAAGCAGTCCTTTTTTATTGGCATGCGCAGTACCTTTTATCGTTTGGCCATGGTGACCGGGCAAGGACTCTTGGTGATTATTGCTGGTTTTTTGGAGCACAAATATGGGGACAACACCAAAGCATGGTCCGTGACCATGATCAGTGCTGCGGTATTGATGTTGATCCTGACCGCGACCAATTTTATGGCCGCTCCAAAATTCGAGGCACCGTCAACGAAAGATTCTGAAAAGCCCACCAGTTTTTGGGAGGTATTCGCATCCTTCTTTAGAAAAAAACACATTGGAATTTCCCTTTTGTTTGTCCTTAGCTATCGTTTGGGCGAATCGCAATTGGTAAAAATGGCTTCGCCATTTCTCTTGGACAAACTGGAGGTAGGGGGACTCAGTTATTCCACCGAAGCGGTAGGTACCATTTATGGTACGGTTGGGGTCATCATGCTGTCCTTGGGCGGAATTATTGGGGGAATCCTTATCTCAAGGGACGGCTTGAAAAAATGGATGTTCCCCATGTTGTTGTCCCTAAACCTTCCCAATATCCTTTATGCCATATTGGCCATCACCCAGACCACTAGCATCTATGCCGTAGTGGGCACCGTGGTGGTAGAGCAGTTTGGATATGGATTTGGATTTGCCGCATTTCTGGTCTTTCTTATTTATGTGGCCGAAGGCGCTTCAAAAACATCACATTATGCCATTGCAACCGGCTTCATGGCCTTGGGCATGATGCTCCCTGGAATGCTCAGTGGATACATCCAAGAATGGTTGGGGTACGATGGTTTCTTTATTTGGGTGGTGATTGCAGCCATTCCTGCATTCCTCCTACTCCGATTTATTGAATACCCCGCCGATTTTGGCAAAAAGACAAGCGAATTAGATGCATAAAAACATACTATCATACACGTCAGCCCAGAAAGACCTATCGCTACAGCAAAAGATCGGGCAATTGTTCATGCCAGCCGTTTTCATAAATGATACAGAAGAAGAGGTGGTCAAAATGGAGCAATTGATTCATGATCATTATGTAGGGGCCTTATGTTTCTTTCATAGCAGGGCCAGTGCGGCCACTAATTTTGAAGGAAAAAAGAAAGTCGTCCACAATGAAAAAAGTTATGACCGATTAAAAACCCTCATAGAGCGCTATCAAAAAGCGGCACAACAGCCTCTTCTAATCGCCATTGACGCTGAATGGGGCTTGGCCATGCGAATTGAAAACACCCCGCAATACCCGTATGCCATCACGTTGGGAGCCCTGACCAACAACCTTGATCTTATTGAACAGGTTGGGCAGCATATTGGCTTGGATTGTAAGGAAGCAGGTATCCATTGGAATTTGTCACCTGTAGTGGACATCAACAGTAATCCTGAAAACCCAGTGATCGGTTACCGATCGTTCGGAGACAGTAAAGATGAGGTGCTTTCCAAAGCTGGGGCATACCTAAAAGGTATGGCAAGTTCAGGAACTTTGAATTCCATCAAACATTTTCCCGGACATGGCGATACGGCTACCGATTCCCATTTGGGCCTTCCGGTCATCGACAAATCTTTGGAAGAACTCCAGGGAAATGAACTGTACCCTTTTTGCCAACTGATACAAAAAGGAGTGGACTCGGTCATGGTGGGGCATTTGTTGCTTCCACAATTGGACAGCGAGGAACCCTCCACGACTTCATCAAAAATTATTACGGACTTGCTTCGCAATACTTTGGGGTTTGATGGCGTGGTCATCTCCGATGCACTGAATATGCATGCCGTTTCCCAACGATATCCCGAAAAGGGCAAGTTGGAAGCAACCGCCTTTGCCGCAGGAATGGATATGTTGTGTTTTAGTGAAAATGTGGCCGAGGGCATTACCGAAATCCTGAATACCGCCACTGAAGCAGAAATTCAACAAAGTTTCAAACGTATTTGGCAGCTCAAGGAAAAAGCATTTTCCCATTCAAAGGATGGTACTCCGTCCCAAAAGTCTTCAGAACTGAACCGACTATTGGCGCAAAATACCCTTACCGAACTCTACGGCAAAGCTGAGGAAGTATCCAAAATCAAGGATGGTGAATTTCTCAATCTGTCGGTGAACAACAACACCCAAAATAGGTTTTCCCATAAAATAGAGGAAGACCTCGGCCAAAAACCATGGGATTTGGCAAAGGACAAAGCAATCGTTGAAACGTTGTTGGAAAAGCATCAAAATGTGGTACTGTCCATCTTCCCTCCTGCCGTGAAGCCAAAAAATAACTTTGGTTTTGAAAACGAGGTGTTGGACTTCATCAAACACATCATCACACAAAAAAATGTGCTCCTCTATCTTTTTGGAAATCCATATGCCTTGGACATCATGGGACTGTTACCCACATCGAATGCGGTTGTGGTGTACCAAGATTTTCCGGAATTTCAAGAAGAGGCCTTCCAACACTTTATAGGGCAGGTAACAGCCAAAGGAAAGCTACCCGTTCAACTTAAAACCTTTCTAGCCATGAAATCCGATATCATTTCCTCATGGGAAAAAAATGCACTGGAATGGATCAAGGTCATCCAGAACCAAAGCATCCCCTCCAGAAAGTTCACCAACGCAGCCATAGTGGAAACCATCAAAAATCTAAAAGGCAAAAAAATTGCTGACATAGGTTGTGGCGAGGGTTGGTTGACCCGGGAAATGACCGCCTTGGGATGGGAGGCTACCGGCTTGGATGCCATAGCCAGCCTAATTTCCGAAGCCAAGACCAAAGGGAAGGAAGCCTACCATGTAGTCACCTTTGAGGACATCATATCAGGAAAAACCATTCCCAACACACCATTTGATGCCGCAGTCTTCAACTTCTGCCTATATCTAAAGGATAACCTTGTTCCGCTTCTACAAAACACCTTGAACCATCTAACCATTGGAGGCAATGTGGCGATTCAAACCCTGCACCCCTTTTTTCTGGCACAAAACGGCATGCCCTATAAAAGTCAGTGGCTCACCGATTCCTGGAAAGGCCTACCCGGAAACTTTGAAGATGGCCATTCGTGGTACGCCCGAACGCTGGAGGATTGGATCAACGAATTGAATGGTTTACAGCATGGAGGGGTTTCCATTAAAGAAGTGGTCAACGATGAAGAAAAACCCATTTCCTTGATTATTAAAATCAAAAAAGCATGAGCACATATAAAGTTTTGGGATTGATGTCCGGCACCTCCTTGGATGGATTGGATATGGCCTATTGCCATTTTACAGAGGAAAATGGACAATGGAAATTTTCCATTGAACGCACAAAAGAGGTTTCCTATACCGATGAGATGCGGGAATACCTCAAAAATGCCATTTTCCTGTCCGAGGAAGACCATACCCAACTCCACAAAGACTATGGCATATGGCTGGGAGAACAATCCAAATACTTCATTGATGAAGAAAATCTGGATGTTGACTTCATTTCAAGCCATGGACATACGTCGCACCACAGGCCAGAAGATGGGTTCACCTTTCAACTCGGAGATGGCCAACTATTGGCCAATACCAGTAAAAAACAAGTGGTATGTGACTTCAGGACCAAAGATGTTACCTTGGGCGGCCAAGGAGCCCCATTGGTTCCCATTGGGGACAAATTGTTGTTCCATGAATATGATTTCTGTCTTAATCTAGGGGGTATCAGCAATATTTCGTTTGATGACAACGGGGTACGGATAGCCTATGACATTGGCTTGGCCAACATGCCCTTAAACTACATTACCCAAAGAATGGGGTTGGACTATGATGAAAACGGGAAACGGGCCAGAACGGGAACATTGGACCATGACCTCCTCCAAAAACTAAACAGTTTAGCGTATTACAAACTACCTTATCCAAAATCGACCGGGTATGAATGGTTCACTGGGGAAATTGTCCCTTTGATTCAAGCCTCAAAGGCCACAAACATTGATCTATTGCACACCTTCATTCATCACAATTGCGAGCAGATAGCCAACGAGGTAAAGAAATATGCCATAAAGACCCCGAATAAATTATTGGCCACGGGCGGTGGCGCCTTGAACCAGTTTTTTATGGATACGCTTCAAGAAAAATTAGAGAACACCGCCACGGTTTCTACTCCAACCAAAACCTTGATTGCCTACAAGGAAGCCTTGGTCTTTGCGTTGATGGGCGTTTTACGCCTTAAAGGTGAAACCAATGTGCTCCGTTCGGTCACAGGGGCCCGTGAAGATTCTAGTAGTGGTGAGATCTTTTATCCTATCCAGGATTAAGCAGTCACCATTCTTCTGGGTTTTCTTCGCACCAGCATAAAAATCAACACTGAAAACAAACCGCAAACGCCAAGGCCAACAAACAAAGGCCAAACGCTATCCTTAACAAACTCACCTATAAAGGTAGCGATAGGAATGGCAAAAACCGTGGACACAAACCCGTTAATGGCCGCTCCAATACCGGCTATATGCCCAATAGGCTCCATGGCTATAGAACGGAAATTCCCCCACATGAATCCTAGACAGAAGAACTGTGCAGACAAGAATGCCACCAATACATAAATGCTGGGGTTGGGTGAATTAAAAAAAAGTACCGTATACAACAAAGCAATGATGGTAAAGGCCAATGTGGCCATAAAGGACAGCTTTCGCATACCAAAACGCATCACCAAGGTCCCGTTCAAAAAGGTGGAAAGTCCAATGGAAATCGCCAATCCCGCAAAAATATAAGGAAACACCTCCTTGAGGGCATATTGGTCCTCAAAAATATGTTGGGCCGAACTCAGATACACCAAAAATGCCCCAGTCACCAGACCAGAGGTAATGGTAAAGGCTACGGTTTCCTTGTGGCGAATAAATTCTTTCAACCCATCAACGAATACATGTCCGGAAAATGGGATTTTAAATTCCGGGTGAAGAGTCTCGGGTTGTCGTTTCCAAAACCAAAGTGCTATGATCAAGGCAAAAATCAATTGGACATAGAAAATACCTTTCCAACCAAAGCTATCCAGTATAACCTTCCCAATGGCTGGGGCCACCACGGGCACCAAAATAAAGAACGCCACCACAAACGACATGATCTTGGCCATATAATCTCCTTCATAGGTATCCCGGATGATGGAAATGGATATGGTCCGAGGCGCCGAAAGTCCAACCCCTTGAAGGATTCTACCCAGCACCATCACCTCCAAGGATGGAGCATACAAGCAGATAATACTAGCCAGTAGGAATAAAATAAATCCAGCATAAACCACAGGCTTTCTTCCATAGCAGTCAGACAACGGACCAAAGAACAACTGGCCCAATCCCAGTCCCAAAAATATCATAGTGACCAGCATTTGGTTATCCGTGGAATCCAAACTATTGATATCGGCCCCAATATTTGAGATGGCCGGCAATAACGCGTCAATGGCCAAGGCCACAATGGACATCAGGGCGGCCATTAAGGCTATAAATTCAAAATTGGGTTTTTGGGTTTCTTTTTGCATGCTGCAAAATTAGGCATACCCCGCGGGCCCACGAAGCTTTTAAGAAAGTATTAATGTAATGTTTACGAATCAAACGTTATAGGTAAATAAAACGGTTCTTGCCCATCTTCAAAACACCCATTTTTATGACTTTTTTTGATTTCGTTGTGTCTGCTTCGATGCCTATCTTTGAGGAAACCAAAAACTAAATGGACCTTTTAAAGACCTTGGTCGTAGGTTGTGGCAATATGGGAACTTCCCATGCCCGTGCCTACCACACACTGGATGGATTTGAAATTGTGGGGCTTGTAAGCCGCGGTGCCAAAAGCCGTGAACGGTTGTCCAATGAACTGGGAGGCGTTCCCACCTTTTCCGATTACACTGAAGCCCTTGCAACCGCAAAACCTGATGTGGTTTCCATCAACACCTATCCCGACACCCATTTTGACTATGTAAAACAGGCTTTGGAATCGGGTGCCCATGTGTTTGTGGAGAAACCGCTTGCCCTAACGGTCGAAGAGGCCCAAATTTTAGTGGATTTGGCCCATCAACTTGATAAAAAAATGGTGGTGGGATACATTCTCCGAGTACACCCTACATGGACCAAGTTTGTGCAAATGGCCCAAACCCTGGGTAAGCCCTTGGTCATGCGCATGAACCTGAACCAACAAAGTTCCGGTGAACAATGGTATACCCACAAACAGCTTATGAACTCCATGTCGCCCATTGTGGATTGTGGGGTCCATTATGTGGATGTTATGTGTTCCATGGTACGTTCCAATCCCATAAGTGTCTCTGCCATTGGGGCCCGGTTGACAGAGGAAGTGGATAAAAACATGTACAACTATGGCCAGTTACAGGTTCGTTTTGAAGATGGCTCGGTAGGTTGGTACGAGGCTGGCTGGGGACCCATGATGAGCGAAACCGCTTTTTTTGTCAAGGATGTGATAGGCCCAAAAGGCTGTGTTTCCATCAACGACATGGACAAGGGGGAGTCAGGCGACATTGAAGGGCATACCAAGACGGGAAGCCTAAAATTGCACCATAGCCAGTTGGACAGTGATGGCCATTTTCTGAAAACTGATGAAATCATTGATACTGCCGATGAGCCCGACCATGATGGTCTCTGTCTTTTGGAGCAGAAATACCTGCTCAATGCCATCCAAAATGATGTAGACCTCACCGACCACTTGAACGATGCCGTGAACAGCCTCAAAGTGGTGTTGGCTGCGGATGAATCGGTGAAAACGGGGAAAACCGTAATCTTATAGTAAAAATGTCAGGTCGAGCGCAGTCGAGACCTCTTCCTTAAAACTTTGCTATGTTTGGTGTCAGGTCGAGCGCAGTCGAGACCTCTTCCAAATATGAAACTTTATTACGTATATCTTCTTTTATGTGCCGATGGTTCAATCTACACGGGAATTACCGATGCCATTGACCGAAGGATTACTGAACACCAAAACGGAATCAATAAGACAGCTTACACATATAGAAGAAGACCTGTTCAACTTATCTTTCAACAAGAATTCAATGATGTGTTACAAGCCATCTTTTTTGAAAAGAAATTAAAAAAATGGAGTGCCAAAAAGAAAATGGCATTGGTAGAAGGTAATTTGGACTTACTTCAAATTTTGTCCGAATGTAGAAATGCAACACATTACAAGTATCGTCCTGACCATGATTAAGGTCTCGACTGCGCTCGACCTGACAGTTCCAAAACACTCTTGTCCTGAGGTTCCGTTGTATTGAAAGATTCATCACAACGGAATGTTCCCATGTTTTTTCTTAGGAGGTTGCACCTGTTTCTTTTCCAACATGGCGAAGGCCTTCAACAATTTTCGTCGGGTGTCTTTTGGCAGGATAACCTCATCGATAAATCCACGCTGTGCCGCACGGTAGGGATTGGCAAATTTTTCGGCATACTCCGCTTCCTTTTCCTTGAGTTTGGCCTCTGGGTCGTCCGATGCAGCAATTTCACGCCTAAAGATAATCTCACTGGCGCCCTTGGCTCCCATTACGGCAATCTCGGCACTGGGCCATGCAAAATTGAAATCGGCACCAATGTGTTTGGAGTTCATCACATCATAAGCCCCTCCATACGCCTTTCGGGTAATGAGGGTGACCCTAGGTACTGTGGCCTCGCTCAACGCATACAAAAGTTTGGCCCCATGCATGATGATACCGCTCCACTCCTGATCGGTGCCCGGTAGAAATCCGGGGACATCCACCAAAACCAGTAATGGAATATTGAAGGCATCACAAAAACGGGTGAAACGGGCTGCTTTTCGGGAGCTTTTCACATCCAACACACCAGCCAAGAACATGGGTTGATTGGCTATAATCCCCACGCTTCTCCCTCCTATTCGGGCAAAGCCCACAATAATATTCTCGGCATACTCCTTATGGATTTCGTAGAAGGAATCAGTGTCAATAATACCCTTGATGACCTCATACATGTCATACGGTTTATTGGGATTGTCCGGCACAATCTTGGACAGTTCTTCCCGCACCTCATCGCCCAAAACGTATTCCTGTAATTTGGGTGCCTCTGTATTGTTCTGTGGCAAATACGCCAACAATTTTTTGATGTCGTCCAGACATGTCGCATCATTGGAGGAGGTTTTATGGGCCACTCCCGACTTGGCCGCATGGGTACTGGCACCTCCCAATTCCTCGGAAGTAACCTCTTCATTGGTCACCGTCTTGACCACGTTGGGCCCGGTAACAAACATATAACTCGTCTCCTCCACCATCACAATAAAATCCGTCATGGCCGGCGAATACACTGCACCTCCCGCGCAAGGGCCCATCACTGCAGATATTTGGGGAATCACTCCCGATGCCTGCACATTTCGGTAAAAGATATCGGCATAGCCCCCGAGCGACCTAACACCTTCTTGGATTCGGGCTCCCCCAGAGTCGTTCAACCCAATGATGGGTGCCCCGACCTTCATGGCCAAATCCATCACCTTACAGATTTTTTCGGCATGGGTTTCGGACAAGGCTCCACCAAAAACAGTAAAATCTTGGGCATACACATATACCAACCTACCATTCACAGTTCCGTAACCAGTAACCACGCCATCCCCGTAGTACATTTCCTTGTCCATCCCAAAATCCGTGGTCCTGTGGGTCACCAAAGCCCCCATTTCCTCAAAAGAGCCTTCGTCCAACAGGTATTGTACTCGCTCTCGAGCTGTTAACTTCTTTTTTTGGTGTTGTTTTTCTATGCGTTTTTCACCGCCGCCAAGTTGGGCTTTGGCAATTTTTTCCTGAAGCGCTTTTATTTTCGGGTCCATGGATTCAGTTTTTGGGCAGTTGAACTATTTTTTGGTCCTCCAGATAGCTGTGGAAAGCCACCAATGCAGCCACTTCCATTTCCTTGGATTGTTGCTCTTGAACCATTTCCGGAGCATAATGGGTTTTCACAAAATGGGTGTCGAAACCTCCGGAACGAAAGGCCTCATGGGAAAAGACAAAGCTTCCAAAGGGCAAAGTAGTCTCCACTCCCTTTACCTTGTACGCCTTAATGGCTTTAAGCATCAATTCAATAGCTTCCTCACGGGTCTTGCCATAGGCAATCAATTTGGAAAGCATGGGGTCATAGTAAATGGGAATGTCCATGCCTTCGGTAAAACCATTATCCACCCGAATTCCTTCACCAACGGGCAATTGATAGGTTTCCAAACGCCCAACGCTCGGCAAAAAATCGTTCAAGGGGTCTTCTGCGTATACCCGTAACTCAACAGCGTGTCCTTTGATTTTGAGGTCTTCCTGTTTCATGGGCAGTGCTTCTCCCCTAGCCACTCGAATTTGTAATTCTACCAGATCTGCCCCAGTAATCATTTCAGTTACTGGATGCTCTACTTGTAGACGGGTGTTCATCTCCAAAAAATAAAAGTTGTGGTCGGCGTCCATTAAAAACTCCACGGTTCCCGCTCCAACATAGTCGCAGGCTTGTGCCACCTTGACCGCCGCCATACCCATCTCTTCCCTTAGCTTAGGGGTTAAAATAGAGGACGGCGCTTCTTCCACCACCTTTTGGTGCCGGCGTTGCACACTACATTCCCGCTCAAAAAAATGAAGGATATTCCCGTGGGTATCGGCCATCACCTGAACCTCTATATGACGAGGCGAAGCCACATATTTTTCAACAAAGACGGAACCGTCCCCAAACGCAGAGGTTGCCTCACTGATGGCGCGTTGCATGCCGGATTCCAAATCTTTTTCGTTCTCAACTATCCGCATGCCCTTACCTCCACCACCTGCTGAAGCCTTAATCAATATGGGATATCCCACCTCATTGGCAATCTTACGGGCTGTGGCCACATCGGTAATGGCCTCGTCTATTCCAGGCACCATGGGAATATCATAAGCCTTAACAGCTTCCTTGGCGGCCAGTTTACTGCCCATCATGCGGATGGCTTTTGATTTGGGTCCAATGAATATCAGCCCATTTTTTTCCACCGCTTCCGCAAATTCTGCATTCTCACTCAAAAAACCGTAACCCGGGTGAATGCCGTCAACATTCAACTTTTTGGCCACCTCAATGATTTTATCTCCACGCAAATACGATTGGCTGGAAGGTGCCTCACCAATACAAACTGCTTCATCCGCCATTTGCACATGGGGTGCGTTCCGATCTACGGTTGAATAGACCGCCACGGTACGAATACCCATTTTCTTTGCGGTTTTCATCACCCGGACTGCAATCTCCCCTCTATTGGCTATCAATATTTTCTTCATGGTCTCCTATTCAAATTCTATAAGTAGCTGTTTTTTATCCACCGCATCGCCCTTTTTCACCCCAATTGTTTTGATGGTCCCACTCCTAGGGGAAGCTATGATGTTTTCCATTTTCATGGCCTCAAGAATCAAAAGCTGGTCGTCTTCCTTCACATCTTGGCCTTCTTGGACGAGAATGTCCAAAATGAGTCCAGGCATGGGGGCCACAATGGAATCAATGCTTTTTTGTCCGTTGGAAGCAAAGCCCATTGCTTTAATGAGCCCATCCAAAGGGGTGTTTATGGATACTTGATGTTCAGTCCCGTTCACGATGACGGTATAGGTACGGGTATTAAAATCTGAATCTATCATTTGAATATGATAAGATATTCCATCTTTCAGTAAATGAAACCCATTGGGGCTTGTTTTAATGATGTCCAACGAAGCAATATCCTCTTTTGACAGTTGAAATTCAGAAGTTCCATCAACCACAACGGTATACGGATTGTCCATAAATAGTGTTCCTATAGGTTAGTTTGATAAATATAAGATTAATGCACCAATCAGCATAAAGGCAGTTGGGTTATACATTTCAATCAAGCACAAATCCCGCCAAATGTTTACTTTTGGGCCAAAAGGTTTTATATGCTGATTCTTGGAATTGCCGGGGGAACGGGCTGCGGTAAAACTACCGTAGTGAACCAAATTGTGGATCAATTGCCCAAAAATGAAGTGGGTGTCATCTCACAGGATTCCTATTACAACGACTTGGCCCACTTGACCAAGGAAGAGCGGGGCAAAATCAACTTTGACCATCCCAATTCCATAGATTTTGACCTATTGATTTCGCATTTGGAGCAATTAAAGCAAGGAAAAACCATAAATAAACCCGTATACTCTTTTGTGGAGGAAACCCGCTTGGATGAAACCATTCCCACAACTCCTAGAAAAGTAATGATCGTTGAAGGTATTTTGGTACTGAGCAACCCACAGCTTCGAGATTTATTCGACATAAAAATATTTGTACATGCTGATTCCGATGAACGATTGATACGAAGGTTGCAACGCGATATACGGGAGCGCGGACATGATCTTCAAAAAGTACTGACCCGCTACCAAACAGCAGTAAAACCCATGCACGAGCAATTCATAGAGCCATCAAAGGAATTTGCGGATATCATTATCCCAAATAATCATTATAATACGGTTGCAGTAGACATCGTGAGAACCATAATCAATGATAAATTGTTGTAAAATATGGGTTTAAAAGAGCTTAGAAATAAAAAATGGTTCAAGCTCATGACCAACATGTATGTATTGGTGTTGACCATTTTTGTGATTTGGATGGCTTTTTTTGATACGAACTCTTTTTTGATACACTGGGAACTTCGGAAGGAGATAAAAAAACTGGAAAAGCAGAAAGAGTTTTTAAAGGATGAGATTGCCAAGGACAAAGAAATCCTGGAAAAGATGTCCGACCCCGAAGAAATGGAAAAATTTGCCCGGGAGAAATACTATATGAAAAAGGAGAATGAAGAAATATTTTTGATTGAATACGAAGACAGCCTAAAAATCAAAAAAGATGAGTAAAACAGGCCTATTCCAAGAATTTCCCGAAGTTTCCTCCAAACAGTGGAAGCAAAAAATACAGTTCGACCTGAAGGGGGCGGATTACAACGACACCTTGGTCTGGGAGTCTCTGGAAGGAATCAACGTAAAACCTTTTTATCACTCAGAAGACCTCCAGAAAGTAAAAACCTATCCTTTTTCCGGCTCCAGAAAATGGTCCATTGCCCAACTCATTTATGCTGGAAATGAGGCAATGGCCAACAAAAAGGCTTTGGAAAGCTTGGAGAAAGGTTCGGAAAGCCTGGTATTCACTATTCCAAGCGAGCAAATCGACTTTAAAGCACTGCTGGCCCATTTTGATGGAAGCATACCCATTCATTTTAATTTTCAGTTTTTGGCCGTACAGCCCATCAAAAACCTTATGGAAATCCTTGCAGATAAAGCTACCGATATCCATCTCAATATAGACCTTATTGGAAATCTATCCCGTAGTGGAAATTGGTTTCATTCCCTTGAAAAGGACCATGCCATATTGGAAGAAATATATAGACTGACATCCAAGAATCCTTCAGTACATGTATTGGGAACAGACCTTTCACTTTATCAAAATGCTGGGGCTAATATGGTTCAACAATTGTCCTACGGATTGGCGCACGCCCATGAATACCTTGCTCATTTTGACAGTTCAGAGACCTCCGAAAAACAATCCTCCATAGGATTTAAAGTGGCGGTGGGAAGCAACTATTTTTTTGAAATTGCAAAATTAAGGGCATTGCGATGGCTCTGGAATAGTTTAGCCAAGGAATATGGAATTGACCAAGATTGTCACATTACGGCAATTCCATCCACAAGGAACAAAACCCTCTACGATTATAACGTTAACTTGCTCCGCACCACCTCGGAAAGCATGTCGGCCATTTTAGGCGGTGCCGATACAGTTTGCAATCTCCCTTATGATGCCATTTACCATAAGGACAATGCATTTGCGGAGCGAATTGCACGCAATCAATTGTTATTGTTGAAGGAGGAAAGTTATTTTGAAACGGTTTCAGAAGTTTCCAACGGGGCCTACTTCATTGAATCCATTACAGAGCAATTGGCGGAAAAAGCTTTGGCCCTCTTCAAACAGATTGAAAAATCCGGCGGTTTTTTAAGCGCTCTCAAAAAAGGGGGCATCCAACAAAAAATCAAGGAAAGTGCTACCAAGGAACAGCAACTTTTCGATAAAGGTAAAATTGTGCTACTGGGTACCAATGCGTATCAAAACCCACAAGACCGAATGAAAAATGATCTGGAACTATATCCCTTTGTAAAAACACAGCCCAGAAAAACCTTGATAGAACCTATCATTGAGAAACGGTTGGCCGAAGCCTTGGAACAAAAAAGATTGGATGATGAGTAGAAAAGACCTTCAACAATTAGAATTGAGTTCAGGGTTCGGAGTTCAGAGTTCAGAGTCCAGCAATACTCAAAACTCAAAACTCAAAACTCAAAACTTCAGTCACTCTGATTTTGCTGCGGGCATCCCTCCTTTTCTTCGTGGTCCCTACTCCACCATGTACGTTCGTAGACCATGGACCATCCGCCAGTATGCTGGTTTCTCCACGGCAGAAGAAAGCAATGCTTTTTACAGAAGAAATTTGGAAGCGGGTCAAAAAGGGCTTTCCGTGGCCTTTGACCTTCCCACCCACCGAGGTTACGACTCGGACAACGACCGCGTTGTTGGCGATGTGGGTAAAGCCGGTGTGGCCATTGACTCCGTGGAGGACATGAAAATCCTCTTTGATCGTATACCCTTGGACCAAATGTCCGTATCCATGACCATGAACGGTGCCGTTATCCCTATCATGGCTTTTTATATTGCAGCAGCCGAGGAACAGGGTGTTTCCATGGAAAAGCTTTCCGGGACCATACAAAATGACATCCTCAAAGAGTTTATGGTGCGCAACACTTATATCTATCCCCCTGCCCCATCCATGCAAATCGTTGCAGATATTTTTGAGTTCACCAGTAAAAACATGCCCCGTTTCAACAGCATTAGTATTTCTGGATACCACATGCACGAAGCCGGCGCCCCTGCAGCCATGGAATTGGCCTATACTCTTTCTGATGGCATTGAATATATTCGGACAGGAATTAAGGCAGGACTGAAAATCGATGAGTTTGCCCCCAGACTTTCCTTCTTTTGGGGCATTGGGATGAACCATTTCACAGAAATTGCCAAAATGAGGGCAGGTAGAATGTTGTGGGCCAAGTTGGTAGGACAGTTCAATCCCAAGAACGAAAAATCACTTATGCTGCGCACCCA
>JAUICT010000450.1 GCA_030429325.1 Bacteroidia bacterium | reverse complement strand
TGATATTTTTATTTCTTCGGACCTAAAATATCATCAATTTTACGAAGCTGAAGGTCAACTTGTGATCGCCGATATTGGGCACTTTGAAACTGAGCAGTTTACAAAAGATTTATTGGTTGATTATCTTACGAAAAAAATTCCTAATTTTGCAGTCTCTTTATCGGAGAGTATAACGAATCCCATCAAGTATTTATAATTTATGGCGAATAAAAAAGAAAGCACCGTGGAAGAAAAGCTGAGAGCACTGTACGATTTACAGCTTATTGATTCCAGGGTTGACGAGATACGCAATGTTAGGGGCGAATTGCCTTTGGAAGTACAGGATTTAGAGGACGAGGTCCTTGGCCTTAAAACCCGTATGGACAAACTCAAGACCGATGTGGAAACCGTCAATTTTGAGATTACAGCCAAGAAAAACCTTATTGAGGAGGCCAAAGCTTTAATAAAAAAATACGCCGAGCAACAGAAGAATGTACGAAACAGCCGTGAGTTCAATTCTTTGAGCAAGGAAGTTGAGTTCCAAGAATTGGAGATTCAATTGGCCGAAAAGAACATTAAAGAATTTAAGGCACAGATTGAGCAGAAAAAAGAGGTTATTGCCGACACCAAGGAAAAATTAACCGAACGTGAGGGCCACCTAAAGCATAAAAAAGGTGAGCTGGACGCTATTTTGGCCGAAACCGAAAAGGAAGAAAAGGCTCTTTTGAAAAAATCTGAAGAGTTCGAGGAAAAAATTGAGGATAGATTGATTCAGGCTTACAAAAGAATCCGACACAATGTGAAGAACGGTCTTGCCGTGGTTCCTGTGGAGCGTGGTGCTTCTGGAGGTTCTTTCTTCACCATTCCACCTCAGGTGCAGGTAGAGATTGCTTCACGCAAAAAAATCATCACCGATGAGCACAGTGGAAGAATCTTGGTAGACCCATTATTGGCTGAAGAGGAACAAGAAAGAATGCAAGCGCTTTTTGCCAAACTATAGTAACCGCTCCGCATAAAAATTTAAGCCACCTTTTAGGTGGCTTTTTTTATGTCCTTCGAAATGAGCAAAGTAATTGGGAAATCTCTTAAAATAGATTTCTCCCATTCGGTCTAAATGACCCCAGACAATCATAGAATCATGGAACTGGCCCGGTCTTCGAGAAAATTCGTGCAATCAGTGTCAGCACATATAAGGCAAAAGGAAACTTTTGAACACCTACTCTACCAATTGACACAAAGTATCAGAAACAATTTTGCGATAGCCATGAACTGAAAATAGATTTCTCCCATTAGGTCGAAATGACCCCAGACAATCATAGAATCATGGGACTTGCCGCGTCTTCGAGAAAATTCGTGCAATCAGTGTCAGCACATATAAGGCAAAAGGAAACTTTTGAACACCTATCCTACCAATTGGCGCAAAGTATCAGAAACAATTTTGCGATATCCATGAACGAACTGAAAATAGATTTCTCCCATTCGGTCGAAATGATAACTAAATCTGATCATCCAATAATCCAAGGATCATTTCCTCCACTCCTGCGGAATCCCATTTCTCCTCGATATTGGGCATCTGCATTACCTCTTTCATGATCGCTTCCTGCTTATCCCCAATCGCCAAAGCTTCTGCATAGGGCCTATCTGAAAAGGTTACCCGGCTATATACCGGAATCCATTTTTCTGGATGCTTCTTGGCAAACCATTTCTCAATCTTTTTCTGCAATAAAAATTTGGGATTGGCCGTCTTGCTGCTCATCTCAATAAAATTGCGGTAGCTGAGTTCCGCAATGGCATCAGCATTGGGCTTTCGGGTTTTTTGGTATTCGGAGAAAATGGTTTCCCAATCATCGCCATGGGTATCCATAAGCTCGTTGAGTACGTAAATATCTTCAAAACCAGCATTCATGCCTTGTCCGTAAAACGGTACAATGGCATGGGCCGAATCGCCCACCAAAGCTACTTTGTTCCAATAGGTCCATGGATAACATTTCATGGTAACCATGGCACTGGTAGGGTTCTTAAAAAAATCTTGGGAAAGGTTTTCTATCTCCTTTCTCACATTGGGGAAATAGGTTCTAAAAAATGCTTTGGCCTCTTCCTCGTTGGTAATTTTCTCAAAAGACACTTCGCCCTCAAAAGGTAAAAATAGGGTACATGTAAAACTACCATCGATATTAGGCATGGCGATGAGCATAAACTTTCCCCTAGGCCAAATATGAAAGGAATTTTTATCCAGTTTATGGGTTCCGTCCTCGTTGGCAGGTATGGTCAGTTCCTTATAGCCCACATCCAAAAAATCTTGGGAGTAGTCAAACCTACTGCGACGCTGCATTTTGTGACGCACACGGGAGAAAGCTCCATCACAACCGAATATGATATCGTATTGGTATTCTTTCCACTCACTTTTTTCCGATTCTCCAGTATAAATTTTGGCTTCGGGCAAGTTTACGTCCCAAACTTTTTCATTAAACCTAAACACAGCACCTGCATCTTCAGCCAAATCAATCATCCGCTTGTTAAGAATACCTCTGGAAATGGACCAAATGGCCTCTCCGTCTTTCCCGTACTTTTGAAAATAAACCGGCTTGTCATTCACATGCATGGCCCGTTTATCCAATGGAATGGCAATTTCTTTTATCTGTTCTTCTAAACCAACCTTTTGCAAGGAGCGCCAGCCCCTATT
>JAUICT010000449.1 GCA_030429325.1 Bacteroidia bacterium | reverse complement strand
TCCGCTCTCCACGCTTTGTGTTCGTTCTTGTTCACCAAGGGCAAAAGCAAGTCCAAGGTCTGTTTGGCATTTCCCAGAACAGCCAAATCCACCTTAACGTTTTTATTTATTTCGGCAGGGTCTATCTCAAAATGAATGATCTTGGCCTGTTTGGCGTAGGTATTCAGATTACCGGTTACCCGGTCATCAAAACGCATTCCTATGGCTAAAAGGACATCACACTCGTTTGTTAGGACATTAGGACCGTAATTTCCGTGCATACCTACCATACCCACATTCATAGGGTGACTTGTATCCAAGGCAGAAAGCCCCAAAATAGTCCATGCTGCAGGAATACCAGCTTTTTCAACCAAAGCCTTGAGTTCCTCCTCAGCTTCACCTAAAATAATCCCTTGCCCAAAAACAATGTAGGGCTTTTTGGCATTGTTAATCAATTCGGCTGCAGCCTCAATACTCTTCAAATCGGGCTCAGGAGCCGGTTTATAACTTCTTACCCCTGTGCACTTTTCATACACAAAATCAAACTCTTCCACTTGGGCATTCTTGGTGATATCAACCAATACCGGGCCCGGTCTCCCTGATTTAGCTAAATAGAAAGCCTTAGCCATGATTTCGGGGATTTCCTCGGCACGGGTAACTTGGTAATTCCATTTGGTCACTGGAGTTGAAATTCCAACAATATCAGTTTCCTGAAATGCATCGGAACCCAACAAGTGTCTGAACACCTGACCTGTAATGCATACCATTGGCGTGGAGTCTATCTGCGCATCAGCCAGTCCTGTCACCAAATTGGTAGCGCCAGGTCCTGAAGTAGCCATGGCCACGCCTACCTTTCCACTTACGCGTGCATATCCTTGTGCCGCATGGGTAGCTCCTTGCTCATGTCTTGTAAGAATATGGGTCAGCTTGTCTTGAAACTTGTACAATTCGTCATATACTGGCATAATGGCCCCACCAGGGTAGCCATAGATAAGGTCTACACCTTCTGCCAAAAGACAATGTATAATTGCTTCCGCACCGGTTATGCGTATAGATGTAGTCTTTTTGTTCTCTTTTTTTTGTGCTTTCAATGTTTCCATGAGCCTTAATTTTTGGAAATACTATCCTTTCCCAATATGGGCATTGTATGTTTTTTTAAAATAAATCAGTAACGCATCCTTTTGAGGCGGATGAAACCGTTTTGGCGTACTTATATAGACTTCCTGATTTTATTTTCAGTTCAGGTTGCTTCCACGCTTTTTTTCTTTGTTCGAATTCTTCATCCGAAATATTGATGTTTATGGTATTCTTAACAGCATCTATGGTTATTTCATCCCCATCTTTTACCAACGCTATTCCTCCACCAACTTGTGCTTCGGGAGAAACATGCCCCACCACAAAACCATGGGACCCTCCTGAAAATCTACCATCAGTAATCAACGCGACATCCTTACCCAAACCAGCGCCCATAATGGCCGAGGTGGGTTTCAGCATTTCGGGCATCCCAGGAGCTCCTTTTGGTCCCTCATAGCGAATGACCACCACATCTCCTTTTTGCACTTTTCCTGTATGAATGCCTTCGTTTACTTCAACTTCACTGTTAAAAACCCTTGCGGTACCGGTAAAGCTCAGACCTTCCTTGCCTGTGATCTTGGCCACAGCACCTTCCGAGGCCAAATTGCCATAAAGGATTCTAATGTGTCCCGTTTCTTTAATGGGCTGGTCCAAAGGCCTGATAATATCCTGCCCTTCTGCCAAGTCTGGGGCATCCAATAAATTCTCGGCCAAGGTCTTTCCGGTAACAGTGATGCAATCTCCGTGAAGCATCCCCTTCTTCAACATATATTTTAGGACCGCAGGAACGCCTCCAACCTTATGAAGGTCTTCCATGAGGTATTTTCCGCTGGGTTTTAAATCGGCCAGTAAAGGAGTGGTTTCACTTATTTTTGTGATATCATCCAAAGTAAAGTCCACTTGCGCAGCATGGGCAATAGCCATAAAGTGCAGAACAGCATTTGTAGACCCACCTAAAACCGTTACCAGTCTAAATGCATTTTCCAATGATTTTTTAGTGACGATATCCTTTGGCTTGAGGTCCTTTTGCAGTAGATTCAGTAAGGCAGTCCCTGCAGCTTCACAATCCGCACCCTTACTTTGGTTCACAGCTGGTATTGAGGAGTTGAACGGCAAAGACATTCCCATGGCTTCTATGGCCGATGCCATGGTATTGGCCGTATACATTCCTCCACATGCTCCGGCACCCGGACATGCTTTGTGGATTACTTCTTTATATTCGGTTTCATCTATGGTTCCCGCTACCTTTTGTCCATACGCTTCAAATGCGGAAATGATATCCAATTTCCTGTTATTGTGGCATCCAGGGGCAATGGTTCCTCCATACACCAAAATGGAAGGTCTGTTCAAACGCAATTGGGCCATTAAAGCTCCCGGCATGTTTTTATCACAACCCACAACGGTCACCAAACCATCGTAACTCATGGCTTGAACCACGGTTTCCATAGAATCTGCAATGATATCCCGTGACGGAAGTGAGTACCGCATTCCGGGTGTTCCGTTGGAAATTCCATCACTGACCCCAATGGTATTAAAAATTAGCCCGACCATGTTGGTAGACTCCACTCCCTTTTTCACCTCTAATGCCAAATCGTTCAAGTGCATGTTACAAGGATTT
>JAUICT010000448.1 GCA_030429325.1 Bacteroidia bacterium | reverse complement strand
AGGTTTGTAGCCTCAAAAGGACAGGATCCTCTTCGTGTGGACAAGTTTTTGATGAATTTCATTGAGAATGCCACAAGAAACAAGATTCAACAGGCAGCAAAACAAGGCCATATCTGGGTAAATGGCACCATTGTTAAGCAAAATTACAAAGTAAAGGCAGGGGACGAGGTCAAGGTAATGTTTGAGCACCCTCCCTATGAGTTTCTCCTGACCCCGGAAGACATTCCGTTGGATATTGTTTATGAAGATGATGCCCTATTGGTAGTGAACAAGCCGGCTGGTATGGTGGTACATCCCGGCCATGGCAATTATTCCGGGACCCTGATCAATGCCTTGGTCCATCATTTTGATAACCTCCCCAACAATAGTTCGGAACGTCCAGGATTGGTGCACCGTATAGATAAAGATACCTCGGGGTTATTGGTCATTGCCAAGACTGAATTGGCCATGACCCATTTGGCGCAACAGTTTTTTGAAAAGTCAAGTGAACGGGAATACGTGGCCTTGGTCTGGGGCAATGTGGAAGAGGATGAAGGAACTGTGGAGGGGCATATTGGCCGGAATCCAAAGAATCGCCTTCAAATGGTGGTTTTCCCAGAAGGTGATGAAGGAAAAGAAGCGGTGACCCATTACAAGGTTCTGGAGCGTTTGGGCTATGTTACCTTGATTTCATGCAAACTGGAAACAGGTAGAACCCATCAGATACGGGTCCATATGAAATATATTGGCCATACGCTGTTCAACGATGAACGCTATGGAGGCGACCAGATTTTAAAGGGAACTACTTTCACCAAGTACAAACAGTTTGTGGACAATGCCTTTAAAATTCTGCCCAGACAGGCACTACACGCCAAGACTTTGGGGTTTGAACACCCAACCACAGGTGAGTTTATGCGCTTCAGTTCCGAATTGCCCCAGGATATGGTGAATTGTATTGAAAAATGGCGGGGATATGCCAAACACCATGAATCATAGGTTGCGTCAATATTAAGATTGATAAACCTCATGGGGTAAGCGTTTGAAAAAGGAAAATCCTCGTTATTTTTACAGAAAATTGATGCCCATGAAAATTGTTATTTCCCCGGCCAAGTCACTCGATTTTGATACGGCTTTGCCTACCTCCAAATATACACAGGCCCAATTTTTGGAGCAATCCGAAAAGTTGAATGCGGTTCTGAAAAAGAAAAAGCCAAAGGCTTTATCCCAATTGATGTCCATTTCAGATAATTTGGCCGAACTGAATTGGGAGCGAAACCAACAATTTTCATTGCCATTCACCCCTGACAATTCAAGACCAGCAGTCTATGCTTTCAACGGGGATGTCTACCAAGGATTGGATGTTTACACACTTCCCGAAAACAAGTTGGATAAATTACAAGACACCCTACGAATCCTATCTGGACTCTATGGGGTTTTAAGGCCTTTGGATTTGATTCAACCCTACCGATTGGAAATGGGAACCCAATTGAAAGTAGGTCGAAAAAAGAATCTGTACGAGTTTTGGCAAAAACAACTTACCGATCATCTGAACGGTGAATTGAAAGATAATGAGCTGTTCATCAATCTGGCCAGTAACGAATATTTTGGGGCCGTGGATGAAAAAAAACTCAAGGTGCCGGTCATCACCCCAATCTTTAAGGATTGGAAAAACGACAAGCTAAAGGTCATCAGCTTTTTTGCCAAAAAGGCCCGGGGTTCCATGGTGCGATATATTTTGGATACCGATGCCAAAAACTTGGAAGACCTGAAAGGCTTTGATTATGACGGTTATATGTTCAGCAAGGAACATACCCTCAAGGAAAATCAACCCGTATTTGTGCGATAAGGCTTGCGAAGCCTTTAAAAAATGCGTTTTTTTGAGAAAGGTGGGGTGTTAGGTTTATGAAACCCACCTCCTAAATTGTGATACCTTTAAAATTAATCCCAAGGTTTGGCATTTATCACGACCTTTGGGAGTTCAGTCAAACAAAACAGAAAATACCGAAATTACATGCAGCAGTCCAAACGGTTAGAAGAGTTTAAAAAATCGGTAACCAATAAGTTCAACATCTATAATAGTCTCTTTTTGAGCCTACCCTACAAGAATGTGGAAAATGTGGGTATGCTTATTCCGCTTTTGTTAGATCAATGCGAGAAAGGACTCAAAGCTGGTAAAGATCCCCAAGAGATTTTAGACGTTTTTTTTACCAATTTTGCGGACATAAAAGAGGAACGTGAGCGGTTGGATTTGATGTTTCGCATCATCCAGTATGTAGAGCGCCAAGTGGTGTTGTACGATAGTGTAGAGGACTCTGCATTTCCAGAATTACAGAAATACAGTAATTCGTTGACCATTAAAGATTATTTTGAATTGGTCAATCGGACCAAGAACTGGGACAAGGCCTCTAAAAAGCTCTCAACATTCAGTGCTAGGATTGTGCTCACGGCACACCCAACACAGTTCTATACTCCTTCGGTTTTGGATATTATTGCAGAACTGCGGTCGCTCATAGACAATGATCGACTTTATGATATTGATGTGACCTTGCAACAACTGGGACTGACCTCTTTGGTGAATGCCAAGAAACCCACTCCTTTGGATGAAGCCAAGAACATCATTTATATTTTACGGAACACCTATTATGATGCCGTTGGAGAGTTGTACCAATATGTGAAGCGTAATATTAGGGATG
>JAUICT010000447.1 GCA_030429325.1 Bacteroidia bacterium | reverse complement strand
TTCTCCATGAAAAAATCTATGTGCTTATTGTTGAAAAATTTCCCCAATACCTAAATCTACTGTATGTGGTGGATATTCCGGAAGAAGAAATTCGAAACTTGCCCTGCTCGGATGTGGTGGACCTATCGGCACAAGTGGCATTTTTGGTCTTGAAAAGAGAATGGCAGAAAGTTTGGTACAAACACAAATATCACACCTAAAAGTTTTTTTTGATTAAATGCAACTTTGTAGGCCAACTGTTGTATTTGTTGTATTTTTGATAAAATTTTTAGATAGGTTTTTAGCTATTAGCTGTCCATGGACAAATATTCATTTTTAAACGCAGCACACACCTCATTTTTTGCGGAGCTGTACGATAAATATCTTACGAACCCCGATAGTGTGGAGCCCAGTTGGAGGGCTTTTTTTCAAGGATTTGATTTCGGAATGGAAAGCTCCTTGGAAGATTTGGGGATAGATTCCGGCAATACCGGAACAGTAATTCTTGCCAATGGAAAACAGGTGGAAATGCCCGAAACCCTGCAAAAGGAGTTTCAGGTCATCCGTTTGATAGATGGGTACCGTTCCCGGGGGCACCTCTTTACCAAAACCAACCCGGTAAGGGAAAGAAGAAAGTATGAGCCTACTTTGGAGATTGCCAACTTTGGCCTGTCCGAAGCGGATATGGATACCATTTTTGATGCTGGAAAGATTCTGGGAATCGGTTCCACATCTTTGAAGGAAATTGTGGCCCATTTGGAGCGTATTTATTGTGATTCCATTGGGGTGGAATATATGTACATCCGTACCCCTGAACGTATCCAATGGATCCAGGATTGGCTCAACGTAAACGACAACCATCCCAATTTCAATCCGGAAGAAAAAAAGGCCATCCTTAGAAAATTGAATGAGGCCGTTTCCTTTGAAAGCTTTTTGCATACCAAATATGTGGGTCAGAAACGATTTTCTTTGGAAGGTGGGGAATCTTTGATTCCTGCTTTGGATGCGATCATAGAAAAGGCCGCGGACAGCGGGGTGAAACAATTTGTAATGGGAATGGCCCACCGTGGCCGTTTGAATGTGCTGACCAACATCTTCGGGAAATCTCCCAAGGACATTTTCAGTGAGTTCGATGGAAAAGATTATGAAGAGACCATCTTTGATGGGGATGTAAAGTATCACCTTGGATGGACCTCCATGCGGGAGACCGATTCCGGAAAGATGGTGAACATGAACATTGCGCCCAACCCTTCGCATTTGGAAACCGTAAATGCCATTGTTGAAGGAATAACCCGCGCAAAACAAGACCGTGACCATACCGACAATGTTTCAGAGGTCCTGCCTATTTTGGTGCATGGCGATGCGGCCTTTGCGGCACAAGGTGTGGTGTATGAAATCATACAAATGGCCCGTTTGGACGGGTATGCTACCGGAGGGACTATCCATATCGTGGTAAATAACCAGATCGGGTTTACCACCAATTATCTGGATGCCCGTTCCTCTACCTATTGTACCGATGTGGGCAAGGTTACCCTGTCCCCCGTATTGCACGTCAATGCGGATGATGCCGAAGCCGTGGTGCATGCCTCCATTTTTGCATTGGAGTATAGAATGCGGTACAAGCGCGATATTTTCTTGGATTTGTTGGGCTATCGAAAATATGGACATAACGAAGGGGATGAGCCAAAGTTTACCCAACCTTTGCTATATAAGTCCATATCCAAGCACCAGAACCCGAGGGATATCTACGCAGAGAAACTGATTGCCGAAGGCATCATTGATAAAGATTACGTAAAAAGTCTGGAGGAAGAATATAAAAAGAACTTGGAAGAAGATCTTTTGGATTCCAGAAAGATCGAGAAAACAAGAATAACCCCTTTCATGCAAGATGAATGGGAAGGGTTTGGCCAAGTAACTGAAGATACCATGTTGGAAACCATGGACACTTCATACGACCTCAAAAAATTGACGGAAATTGCCAAAGGAATCACTGCGCTTCCTGAAGGCAAGAAGTTTCTGAGAAAGCTGGAGCGATTGGTGGAGGCACGCCATAAAATGTACTTTGAGGACAATCAGCTGGATTGGGCCATGGGTGAACTTTTGGCCTACGGCTCCCTGATCGAGGAAGGTTTCGATGTGCGTATGACTGGCCAGGACGTGGAACGAGGGACTTTCTCCCATCGTCATGCCGTGATCAAAACCGAGATGCATGAGGAGGAGGTAACTTTGTTGAATGAACTTGGGGACAACCAAAATGGGAAGTTCCATATCTATAATTCCTTATTGTCGGAGTATGCGGTAATGGGATTTGACTATGGGTATTCCATGGCAAGCCCAAAGACCCTTACCATTTGGGAGGCTCAGTTTGGGGATTTCAGTAATGGAGCCCAGATCATTATTGATCAATACCTGTCTTCCGCCGAAGATAAATGGAAATTGCAGAACGGTTTGGTGCTGTTGTTGCCACATGGGTATGAAGGACAAGGAGCTGAACACTCATCAGCCAGAATGGAGCGGTACCTTCAGTTGTGTGCCAAGGACAATATGTATGTGGCAGATGTCACTACACCGGCCAACCTGTTCCATTTGTTGCGTAGACAGATGAAAGCCGATTACAGGAAACCTTTGGTGGTATTCACGCCAAAGAGTTTGTTGAGGCATCCTAAAGTGGTTTCCACCAAAGAGGAAATGGCC
>JAUICT010000446.1 GCA_030429325.1 Bacteroidia bacterium | reverse complement strand
TGCGATTCCACGGCAGCGGTACAGGACATATCCCCTACTGTTCTAAAACGTACCATACGCTCTTCCACTTGTTCGTCTTCAGCCCTAAACACCACATCGTCTTCAGCGGACCAAATCAGTCCATCCCTTAAGAAAGTGTTTCTTTTGTGGGCAAAGTAGATGGAAGGAATCTCAATATTTTCCTTTTGGATATAGCTCCAAACGTCCAACTCGGTCCAGTTACTGATAGGAAACACCCTAACATTCTGGCCTATTTCTATTTCACCGTTCAACATATCGAACAATTCTGGGCGCTGGTTTTTTTCGTCCCACTGACCAAAATCATCCCGGACAGAGAATATACGCTCCTTGGCACGGGCCTTTTCCTCATCACGACGAGCCCCGCCGATACAGGCATCGAACTTGAATTCCTCAATGGCATCCAAAAGGGTTGTGGTCTGCAACATGTTCCTACTGGCATATTTTCCAGTTTCTTCAACAACCTTTCCTTGATCGATGGAATCCTGAACATTACGTACAATCAGCTCCACGCCCAATTCCTCTACCAATTTATCCCTAAACTCAATGGTTTCGGGGAAGTTGTGTCCTGTATCAATGTGCATCAAGGGAAACGGAATCTTGGCGGGCCAAAATGCTTTCTGGGCCAATCGGACCAAGGTAATGGAATCCTTTCCTCCCGAGAACAACAGTACGGGTTTTTCAAATTGTGCCGCAACCTCACGGATAATGTAAATGGCCTCATGCTCCAATGCATTGGCCCTTGGCCTATCGGTCAGGTTTTGGGTTTCTGGTTTTTGCAATTCTTCTGTGATTGTGCTCAATGTATTGTGTTTATGGTCTCTCGACTGCTCTCGAGGTAGAATTAGTTTATGATTTAGGTATGCAGGCCGCATTCACGGTTCTCCAATACTTTTGTCGGGTCGAAATATTTATGCTCGTTGGGCAATTTGTGTGTGTTGAGATATGCATCCAATTGCGTATCGCTCCAATGGTAAAATGGGCTTACTTTAAGAACCCCATCCTTGCTCAAGCTCAACACATCCAAAGAATCCCGGTGGGCGGTCTGACCTTTGCGCAAATTAGTGAACCACACATCGGGTTGATGCTCTTCCATGGCCCTTCTAAAAGGCTCCAACTTTACTTGCTCAGTAAATTCCTTGTGCTTTGGGTCATTTATTTGGGGAATTCCCATGACAGCATCTCTATGGGCCGAAGTTTGTTTGGGCACATACAACTTTATGTTCAACCCCAAACGCGAGATCAACTCTTCTGCATGCTTATAGGTGTTGGGAGTGTTATACCCTGTATCACACCAAATTACAGGAGTACCCTTGTTTACTTCGGTCACCGCATGAAGAATAGCTACTTCGTAGGGTCTAAAATTAGTAGTGACCACGGATTTTTTCCCATGACCAATGGCCCAAGAAATGATTTCCTCTGGCGGAATGCCCTTAAACTGACGGTTCAAATTCTGAATTTCTTCTTGTGACAATGCCATATCAACAAATTTTATTTACCCCACTTGATTGTATTCCAAATTCGCTCATGAAAAAAATAGAGCACCATTTTGGTAACCAATTCCACTAGACCAATGGAAAAGGCCAAAGACAAGGTTCCGGTTATGATCCATGAAATAATTATGGTATCCAAAGTGCCCACAATCCTCCAACTTATAGATTTTACGATACTACGCTTGGGACTTTCAGAACTACTGTCCTTTTTATAGGTAGTAGTCTCTTCTTTGGTCTTGTGAACTATGAGTTGGTCTGCAATCATCTGTTATTTTTTATCCTATCGATTTACTAGGGATTTCAAAAATAGAATTATTTATCAAAGTAAATCGTTAAAATCGATATAAAATTACTTTTATCCTATCGTTTTAGTAGATTAATTGGATAGCCTATCAACTTTTATCGATTTATTGATCATTAGCTCTAAAAATTAATGGATTTTCACCTATGAAATCAGGTCTGCCAGGGTATTGTTCCGATAGACTTCCAAAGCACTGTCCCGCACCTGGAGCATCAACTTGTGTACTGAGCATTCGTTCTCATCAGGACAATCATCACACTTTTCGTAAAAATTGAGGCTGACACAAGGAACCATGGCAATGGGTCCTTCCAAGACCCGCATTACAGAAGTCATTAAGATATCTTTAGGTTCCTTAATGAGGTAATACCCCCCACCTTTTCCTTTTTTGGAACCCAAAAAGCCATTTCGTCTGAGGGTAAGCAAAATGCTTTCCAAGAACTTTTGGGAGATGTTCTCATGTTTGGCGATTTCGGCAATCTGAACAGGTTCCTTATCCCCTACCGAGGCAAGGTAGGCCAAAGCCTTTAAACCATATTTTGTCTTCTTGGAGAGCATCCCACGAATATAGCGAAAATTAACAATCCACTATCCAAAAATATGGTCGTGTAGGTTTTAACCCAAAGCCTGCTCAATATCCGCTATAATATCTTGTATGTTTTCCAAGCCAACGGAAACCCGTACCGTACCGTCTGAAATACCCACGGCCTCCCGTTCCTCTTTGGTGAGTTTACTGTGCGTGGTAGATGCAGGGTGCGTTACTATACTTCGCGAATCTCCCAAATTGGCCGACAGGGACAACAATTTAATGCTATTGAAGAACCTGCGTCCTTCTTCCAATCCGCCTTTTACCTCGAAGGCCAC
>JAUICT010000012.1 GCA_030429325.1 Bacteroidia bacterium | reverse complement strand
CCCTGAATCGGACCCCTATAACGGGAACCTTAATTCCCAAGTACAGAATACATTGACCACCATTATAGGCGAGGCCAATTATGATGTTGGGCATTTGTTCAACAAGGTGTCTTCGGTTGCACAAAACAATGGCAATGCTGGTTTTATAGGAGCCGTGTGTGTGGATAATCAAAAGGGAAGTGCATTTTCTTCAGCTTTTGAACCACAAGGAGATGTTTTTGATTTGGATTTTGTTTCGCACGAGTTGGGGCATCAATTCGGAGCCAACCATACTTGGTCTTTTGAATCAGAGGGAACAGGTGTTCAAGCAGAACCTGCAAGTGGAACAACCATTATGGGATACGCGGGTATAGTTGATGGAAACGATGTAGCTCCCAATGGGGACGACTATTTTCATTACTATAGCATTCTTCAAATATCAAATTATGTGCAATCTACGAGCTGTGCCCAAACAACAGCGCTTACCAATTCACCTCCGGTATTATCTCCTGTAGATGACTTTATAATTCCGAAAGGCACTGCTTTTGTATTGGAAGGGAATGCCACTGATTCAGATGTTGGGGATGTGCTTACCTATACTTGGGAGCAGATTAACAATGGTGTGGTGACCACCAATACCTTTGGGCCAACCAACCCCAGCGGGGCCAATTTTAGGTCTTCACCACCTTCCCCGGACCCAAAAAGATATTTTCCACGGTTATCCGAAGTTGTTCAGGGTAACCTTACCCAGACCATGCCGGCAGAGAATGAAGCTTGGGAGACAGTATCTGAAATTGAAAGAACCTTGAGCTTTGCATGTACGGTACGGGACAATGCACCTGGAGGGGGACAGGTTATCTCGGATGTTTTGGATGTTCATGTGATCAAAGCAGCAGGTCCTTTTGTGGTAACCTCACAGGCCGCTGCTGAAACATATGCTGCGGGATCTATCCAAGAAATTACTTGGGATGTCGCCAATACCAATATTCTGCCTATTGATGCCCAGACGGTGGACATCTTTCTTTCTTTGGATGGAGGGGCCACTTTTCCCATTACCTTGGCCAATGATGCCCTTAATGATGGGGTAGAGGAAGTGCTCCTTCCCGGAAACGTAACCTCAACGGCCCGTATCATGATAAAGGCCAGTGATAACATTTTCTTTGCGGTCAATGCTTCAAATTTTACCATTGAAGAATCGGAAGTGGTTTTGGATTTTGCCGAATTGTCTTATGTGGTATGCCAGCCTAATGATATAGTAATTCCTTTCACCTACAGGACTTTTTCAGGATTTAGTGAGAATTCTACCTTTTCTGCTGATGTGCCCGTGGGATTAACAGCGGTTTTTTCCCCAACGAATACAAGTGCCGATGCCACATCGGTGGATTTAACCCTTTCCAACACGGGGAGTGTTGCTCCAGGAGTTTATGATATCACAGTTACATCGACTTCAACATCGGTGACCAAGGATGTAGTTTTATCCCTTACAATAGAGGATGCAACTTTTACGGATGTTGTTATGGAATCGCCATCCAACCTCCAGGCCGATGTTTCATTGAACACTCTATTGGAATGGCAGGCCAACCCCTTGTATACCAATTATGATGTGCAGATTGCCACTGATGTTGCATTTTCCAACGTGATCGAATCTGCATCGGGCTCCTTTAATTTTTATAAACCGGCCAATTTAGAAGGACTTACCGAGTATTTTTGGAGAGTGCGCCCAAGTAACGATTGTGGCGTGGGTACGTTTGGAACACCATTCAGTTTTACCACAACACAAATAAACTGTAAAAGCTTTGAATCAAAAGGTCTGCCTTTGGAGATTTCCAATGTAGGTACCCCAACAGTTACTTCATCCATACAGTTTTTTGAGGATTTACCCGTTTCTGATGTCAATGTAAATTTAGAATTGAACCACACCTATTTGGAAGACCTAATGGTGACCCTCATATCGCCCCAAGGAACTCGGGTTGCCTTAATTTCCAGTACTTGTGGAGGATTGAATAATGTCAACGCAGTTTTTGATGACGATGGAGTCCCTATTGTATGTGCTGGCAATCCCGCGATTACTGGTACAGTGGCTCCATTGGGCTCTTTGGCATCGCTTAAGGGGGAATCCATTTTAGGGGAGTGGGTATTGGAAGTAAAGGACAATGCTTCCAGTGATGGGGGTGAGCTTATTGCTTTTTCCTTGGAAATTTGTGTGGAAGGAAACTTTAGACCGGATGATGACGAAGATGGGGTTTTTGATGATGGGGATGACCTTTGCTTGGGAACGCCAAAAGGCGTGGAGGTAGATACCAATGGGTGTGCAGTCTACCGTTTTGCTGCTGATAATTTTGAAGTTGAGATAACAAGTGAAACCTGTAGGAGCAATAACGATGGCTCAGTGGTCGTGACCGCAACGGACACGGCGATAGCATATTCAGCTATTTTGGATGGAGGAGGAACCCCGGTAAGTATGGATTTTACGGATACCCATACCTTTCAAAATTTAAGCGCTGGAACGTATTCGCTTTGTATTACTGGAACCAATGGACTCATTACGTACAGGGAAGCTTGTTTTACTATTGTTGTATCCGAACCTGATGTTTTGGATGTGGATGCCATTGTAGAGAATGGCTTTTTGGAACTTACTATGGATGGGGGCAATTTCTACACGGTTGAACTGAACGGATTGGCCACACAAACGGAAAATCCCAAAATTGAGTTGCCCTTAAAGGAGGGCCGGAATACTTTAAAAGTATACACGGATCTTCCATGCCAAGGCGTGGTGGAGAAAACCATATTGAATACCCTGCAACCTGTTTTGTTCCCAAATCCTGTGGAAAGTATGGCCCAGGTATACCTTAATGGCTATGTGGGTTCCGTAGCCATAAAAGTATTTTCCCCCAATGGTAGGTTGGTGATGAATGACATTAAAAATGCGACCGGTAGAAGCTTGGAAATGGACTTCTCGGAACTGCCTCGTGGCACATACTATCTTCAAGTTGAAGCAGAAGAAATTAAGGAAGGATTTAAATTGATAAAGAAATGAAGCGGCTTTTTATAGGTATATCAATGCTTGTTTTGTTGGTTTCCTGTGGAGGAGGTGATGATGGGCCTTCAATCCCGGAAGCGGCAGAACTTGTGTTTCCTGATGAAAACTCAGAATGTACAACTGGAGTAAGTGTCAGTGAAAATCTAAGCCAGGTCACCTTTCGGTGGATGGCTTCGGCCAATACCAGTAGCTATACCCTGAATGTGGTAAATTTAGAGACCAATGTTCCCCAGACCATATCAACAGCTGCTACATCAGCTAGTTTATCAATAGCCAAGGGGACACCTTTTGCGTGGTCCGTATCATCTACGAACAACAAGTCCGATCAAGTGGTAAGCAGTGAAACATGGTTGTTCTATAATGCGGGCTCCCAAACAACCTATGCGCCATTTCCGGCTCAAGCGGTGTCTCCTATTTCCGGCTCAACCGTATTGAAGGATATCGCCAACGAAGTAACTTTGGAATGGTCAGGTGCGGACGTGGAGGGGGATATTGTTTCCTTTGAAGTATTTTTTTCAGACCAGAATCCGCCAACCACATCTTTGGGCGAAGTTGAAACAGCTACCACAGCATTTAATGTAAGCGTTGCCTCCGGGACTACATATTACTGGAAAATCATTACCACAGATCAAGAAGGGAATACTTCAGATTCCGGGGTGTTTGAGTTTAAGGTAAACTGATCAGGAACCGTTAAATTGGTTCATGGTGTTTTTTACTCCGGAAAACACAAAAGAAAGTACCAGTTCGGCCGATTTCTTCAAACGTTCGGGTAGAGCTTTGCGCTCTTCATCGTTCCATTGGCCCAAAACATAGTCTACCTGTTTTCCCTTACTGAATTCTGCCCCAACCCCAAATCGGAAACGGTTGTACTGGGAAGTTTGTAGTGTGTTCTGTACGTCTTTTAATCCGTTATGGCCCCCATCACTGCCTTTGGTCTTTAGGCGGATGGTGCCAAAGGGAAGATTGATGTCGTCAGTAATAATGAGAACATTTTCCAAGGGAATCTTCTCCTTTTCCATCCAGTAGTTTACGGATTTTCCGCTTAAGTTCATGTAGGTGGAAGGTTTAAGGCACAGAACACTTTTTCCTTTGTGTTTAAATGTACCCACAGCGCCTAATTTGGCACTTTCAAAAGAGAAGCTTTCCTGTTCAGCCAAAAAATCCAACACTTTGAACCCAATGTTATGGCGGGTTTCTTCATATTCGGATCCAATGTTTCCCAGTCCGGCAATAAGGAATTTTTTCATGGAATCTGTCTCTTGTATCAGGGGTTGTTTTTTGGCAAACCATGCTTTTATAAACCTGATCATCTAGATTGTGTGTTTGTCCAAAAATACAAAAGCATCCCATTGTTTGCTCAATTGCGAATGGGATGCTTTGTGATTTATGGATATAGAAGGCTATTCCGTAGCTTCTGCTTCTGGGGCATCACCACCTTCGGCAGCGCCTTCAGCACCTTCTTCTGTTTCTTCATCCTCATCTTCCACTTCATCAACTGAAGTTCTAGATGCTTTCACCTGTACAATTGCAGTGCTATCTGGGTGTAAGATGGTATAGTCATCGTTCAACACGGTTTCAACAGCTATGGTACCGCCAATTCTTAGTTTGGAGATGTCCACAGTGATAAAATCAGGAAGTAGGTCGGGCAATGCCTTAATGGCAAGCTTACGCTTTCTGAAAAGCAAGCGACCACCGTTTCGTACCCCTGGGGAATTTCCTTCCAAACGAACTGGAATGTTCATGGTAACAGGTTTGTCCTCAAACAATTGATAGAAATCGATGTGAAGGATTTTATCGGTTACGGGATGAAACTGAATGTCCTGTAAAACAGCATTCAACTTTTCACCACTATCCAACTCAATCACAACTGTGTGTGCGTTGGGGGTGTACACCAAATCTCTGAACGAAATTTCATCAGCTGAAAAGTGCAATGGTTTATCCCCTCCGTACAGCACGCAAGGGACCTTTCCAGCATTACGTAAGGCCTTGGTAGATACCTTGCCCACGCTTTCTCTTTGGGATCCTTTGATAGTAATTGACTTCATTGTAATATATTAAATTGATTTACATTAAAAATTTTGAAGATATTGAGGTGTTGTGGTGTACCCTGTGCATCACATCTGCAAAAAGGTCGGCACAGCTCAATACCTTTACTTTTTTTTGTTTATGGTCAACGGGAATTGAATCTGTAATGATCAGTTCCGTCAACTTTGATTGTTCTATTCTTTCGTAAGCATTGCCGGACAACAATCCGTGTGTGGTAACGGCACGAACACTCTCGGCCCCGCGCTCTATCATAAGGTCTGCCGCTTTGGTAAGAGTACCTGCGGTATCCACCATATCATCCACCAAAACCACATTTTTGCCCTGAACATCCCCAATGAGTTCCATGTGGGAGATGACATTGGCCTTGGCCCGCTGCTTGTAACAGATAACCACATCGCACTCCAGTGCCTTGGAATAGGCATAGGCTCTTTTGGAACCGCCCATATCCGGGGAAGCAATGCAAAGATTATCCAAATTGAGGTTCCTTAAATAAGGAAGGAATAGCGTGGAAGCAAACAAATGATCCACTGGCTTTTCAAAAAAACCTTGGATTTGATCGGCGTGCAAATCCATGGTAATGATCCTTGTAGCTCCAGCAGTTTCCAACATTTTGGCCACCAACTTTGCGGCTATGGGCACTCTGGGCTTATCTTTTCTATCTTGTCTGGCCCAACCAAAATACGGCATCACAGCGGTAATGTGTCTTGCAGAAGCTCTTTTTGCGGCATCCAACATCAACAACATTTCCATTAAGTTTTCAGAACTTGGATTGGTGGAGCCAATAATAAAAATACGTGCCCCACGAATGGATTCCTCGAATGAAGGTTGGAATTCCCCATCGCTATATCTGGAAAACTGAATCTTTCCCAAATCCGCACCGTATGAGGCAGCTATTTTTCTGCCAAGTTCAATACTTTGGGTACATGCAAAAATTTTTGGTTCAGGAACTTGATAGGCCATTGCAAACTCTTGTTGTCTAGCTTTTTAACGATGCTTTCTGATAAAGAGGTGCAAATTTAAAAATTAATTTGGGTTGCTAAAGGATAAATACAAGTATTTTTTGGTGGGGAATTAAATTATTTTTTTAGCTTTGCAGTCCATTTTGAAAAACACCATAAATGCCTTGGTGGCGGAACTGGTAGACGCGCTGGATTCAAAATCCAGTGTCTTCGGACGTGTGGGTTCGATTCCCACCCAAGGTACTTCTCGAAATCCCAGCAGACTTAAGTCTGCTGGGATTTTTTCATTCTGGAGTACAAAATTTTGCTTTTGTGCGGAGGATTACATCATGAAGCCTTAAATTTCAGCCTAAAATCGATAACGGAATGCTCAAATCCTTAACCATTATTTTTCTTTTTCTCATTCTTGGAGAATTTGTGAATTACATTTTTAAGGTTCCCGTAGCAGGGAACATCATTGGAATGGTATTGATATTTCTGGCCTTGAAATTCAAACTCATCAAGTTGGAAATGGTGAAGCCGGCTTCGGACAAACTGCTGAAATATTTAGTCCTTTTTTTTGTGCCTTATGGTGTAGGGTTGATGGTGCATTTTGATACCATCAAAGCACATTGGTTCTCCATTGGTTTGGCGGTTTTGGGAAGTACAATACTAACACTTTACCTAACTGCATTCATTCAAGAAAAACTACAGAAGAAATGAAAACCTTTCTGTCCTTACCTGTAGTCTGGGTGTTTTTGACCTTGGCTGTGTTTTTTTTGGCCCAACGCCTGCATAAAAGATTGGGGTGGGCTTTGACAACCCCTATTTTGGTTACCATTTTTGTGCTGATACTTCTCTTGTCAGTTTTTGATGTGGATTTTGGGACCTATGACAGTGGAGGAAAATTTCTCAGTTTCTTTCTAGGGCCTTCAGTGGTGGCACTTGGAGTTCTATTTTATGAAAAGTTGGATGAAATAAAATCCAACTTGTTGCCTTTTTGCATAGCCGTTTTTGTTGGAGGTATTTGTAGTATACTCAGTTTAATTTTTATTCTGATGGCTCTTAAGGCTCCTGAAGTATTGATGCGGTCTTTGGCTCCAAAATCAGTCACTACACCCATAGCCATTGAAATTGCAAAGTCTGTCGGAGGGGTTCCATCCATCACGGCTGGGATTGTGATTGCAGTCGGTATTTTTGGCAATGCCTTTGGAATCTATATCCTTAGGTTTTTGGGCATTACCAGTAAAACGGCCATAGGCACGGCCTTGGGAACTGCATCGCATGGCATAGGTACAGCACGCGCTTTGGAAGAAAGTGAACTTTCAGGGGTTTATAGCGGGTTGGCACTTTGTGTAAATGGGCTTGTTACCGCTATTGTAACCCCTTTGGTCATAGATTGGATTCTTGTATGATTGTTCTTCAATTTATCATCAAGAGAAATCAGAATTGTTTCAGAAGCGTAATTTTGCTAATAAACTGACGAGTCCGCTGAACAGGGTCAAAGATATCCACCTGCGTATCGTTGAACACAAGATAAATAAAGGACAAAGGCATATATTCCCAACTAAAGCGTACATTCCAACGCCCTTGCTCATCAAAACTGTTATATTGGTAAAAGGTTGATAGCTGCACCCTTGGATTCAAGGCCAGGCGTAAACTTCCGGTATACAGGTCAGTATCCAAATCCTCTTGAAGAATTCCCAAACCATTAATGTTGTTATGCTCATAATCGGCCGTAAACGATATATGGGGAAGCGGTGCATAACGAAATCCGGCAATGGTTGTATTTCGGGTGCCGTTGTAAAAATCCCCAAAATCGTATCTGATGGAACCGGAAAGTTTTTTGGATTGGTCAGAATTATATCGAAGCGTATATCGGGTGTAGTTGTAACTCCCTTCATCAATTTGTAAACCCAACGGGGAAAAATCAAAATTGATGTTCTGCCAGGTAGGCGTAAATGAGGCTTCAACAAAACTATTGTCCTTGAACCACGTATAAATTGGAAAAATATAAAGGTTGGCCTGTTGGAAATTTCCAAAATCCTCAAAATCATGGAAATAATTGAAGAAGACGCCTGGGTCCCAGCGGCGAACAAAGGGCAGCCACTTTGGCCTTACAATGGCATATCCTCCAGGGCTGTGTGTTACTACATCCTTTTGGAAAACAAATCCCATCCCAGGGGTATAGTCCGAACTGACGATATCAGAAATGTAGCCCATGTAATAGGCATTGGTTCTAGAGGTTGCTGATATCCTTCCCGAAAAACCGGTGTCCCCTGTCTCACTATCCAAGGATGTGGATAACAGATAGGTCAATGTAATATCTGGTTTTGGACGAATCAATCCATCAATGGAAATGGTGGTATTATTTTGGCTTTCCAATCCCAATTCACCCAAAGAATCGTCCAACCGATAGGTAACCATGGCCCCAATATTGTTTTCCTTGCCATAGTTTTTGGTATAGCGGGCCACTCCAAAGGTGCTTCCCGGGCTATTGCTGGTTTCCCTTTGACGAACAGCCAATGCGGCAAGGGTTCTATTCTCATTACGATCCGTGTAGCGGGCCCCAGCATCCAAAGGTGCCGGAGTTGCATTGAAGGCATTGGAAAGGCCAATGGTACGACTAAAAAATGGCCGTACCCGAATATTGCTTGCACCTGCCCAGATTCCTGAGTTTTCTAAAAAAAATTGACGCCGTTCGGGAAAAAAGATGTTGAACCGCTCCAAATTGTTCACGGCCCTGTCCACATCGGCTTGTGCAAAATCGGTGTTGATGGTCAGGTCCAACACCGCATTGGGATTAATGGCCCATTTGACATCTCCCCCAATTTTTGGGTCACTCAATTTATCGGTCAATGTATTCCCAGCTTTATTCTCATCGTACTGATAAAGGGCATAAGGTTCAACACGGATGTTAGCCGATGGTGGCGGCACCTCCAGGCCGGTAAGCTTGGCGGCATAGACCATTCTATTTTCTGAAAAAGATTGGGGAATGTCCGGAAAAACCGTTTTTTCAAAGTCCTTTCTTGCCAAACGATACAATGTGATTCCCCAGGATACGGGAACACCCTCCCTAGGTTTGTCATACCGAATGGATTTAAAGGGGATGGCAAATTCGGCATAATAGCCGTCATCCATTCTTTGCGTTCGTACCCGCCATAAGGCGTTCCAGTCTTCATCCCTGTTGTTGTCGTTGAAACTCTGTAAATCCAACTGGTTTCCATACGGTGTTGTTTGGAAGGATACAGCGTACTGTTTCGTATTTTGCGCATCAATTTGAATACCGAACACATCGTTTTCGCCATTGTCAAAATCACGCCTCAAGTCTTGCATTCGAACCCCCTTTTTGCCTAAAGAATCCGCTGCAAAAACCCCGAAATAGAGATTTTTGTCATCATACAGCACGCGGACCGTGGTAGGATTCTTTATTGGGCCGCCTTGGACAGGTTCAACACGAAAAAAATCGGTGATAGGTTCCGCTCGACTCCAATCGGCCTCCTCCAATCGACCATCAATGGTTAGGTTTCCAAGGGCTCTGGTCGCTGAAATGGTCACAGGATTTTCCGGTGGGGGAAAATTGTCATTCTGATTTTCCTGCGCACTGACACCAGTCATAACAACAGAAAGAAGAAGATAGATAATCCGCCTCATTTTTTACAGTTTATAGGTTATGGAAGCGATGATCCTTCGTGGAAACTGGGGTACATAAGAGCCGAAAAGGGATCTTTGAAATGTTTTTACATCTCCAATATTGTTTGCATTTACTTGAAACTTTAGGTGTTTGAACTCGTAGGCAAGTGCCAAATCCACCCGTGTGAAGGCTTCAATGGTGTTTTCGGGCGTATTCAAACGATCTCCGAACATGTCGCCCTGATGGAATATGCCACCTCCAAAGGACAATCCTGGAATTCCACGCTCCAAAGTGTAATAGGTCCAAATACTTAATTTGGTATTGGGGTTGTTGGGAAGTTCTTTTCCTGAAAAATCTAGGGGTTCTTGGTCCCCTGATTGTACCAGTTCACGAACTACCTTGGTTTTAAAATAGGAGAATGCGGTTTGTATTTGCCAGTTGCTCCTGATTTTACCGTTGATATCCAATTCAACACCACTACTACTGTGTTTTCCAGATTGATTGGCCCTAAAATTTGAAGGATCGGAGATGCTTCCATTGGCATCAATAATGTTGTATTGCAATACATTTTTCCTGTTCAGGTCAAAATAGGAGAGGGTAAGTCCCAAACGATCATTGAAAAGGGACTGTTTTGCCCCAAACTCAATTTGGTCGCCCGTTAGCGGGTCAGGGTCGTCCAATCCCCTTCCTGGATCTGGAGCAATTGAACTAAAAGATTCCGAATAGCTGCCGTATAATGTAGTGCCATCAATAATTTCATAGGTTACTCCCACCCTTGGGGTAATTTTGGACTCTGTTCTATCTTCGTAGTCTTCCGGCTCATCAGCGTCTCCACGGTACTTTTCGCCTGTTGTAAATGAGCTAAAACGCCCTCCCAATAGGATGTTGAGTTTTCCATCGTATAGTGATATCAGGTCTTGTACATTAACTCCCCATCGGGTTGTGAACGGAAGGATATCGTCATCCAACTGTGGAGTGGAGCTCAATGCGGTATTTTCCCATTCAGGAGACTCCAAAGAAGTTTTTGTCTCTATGGGGAAAATAAAGTTATACGCCACAGGACGGGAAATATATGAAAAGTCCAAACCGGCCTGCAGTCTATGACGCATCCCAGCAATATCCAAATCACCATTTAGATCCAAAGCATTGGAAAACGTATTGGTACGGCTACGCTCCTTGTAGTCTCCCCAGCTATAATCCACAATGTTCTCGGTTGCATTGTAAACAGGGTAAACATCATGCAATAACCTATCTTGGTTTGAAAAGGAAGTTACATTTCTAACTTGCCAATTGTCATTGAACCGATGGGACAGTGTGGCCATGATCATGTTGTTGGTTCCTTTGGATGTGCCATCGGGATAGCCGTAAAAATTGGAATCGTTCAGCTCCTTGGCCATGGAAAGGGGGAGTCCCAAAGGCATACCCCAATCTATGGTCACTTCATTGGACATGAGCAATGCATCAAAGTTAAGATGGGTTTGATTACTTATGTTCCAAAGCAAGCTCGGGGCAATCATATATTGGTTGCCAAACACCCCATCCCTAAAACTCTCCGTTTCCTGATATAGGGCATTTAAACGATAGCTTAAGTTTTTGCTCAACACGCCTCCCAAATCCAATGAAGGGCGCAACAAACCATATTCCCCCACTTTGAGTTCCACGCTTGCGTGGTGGTATCCCAAGGGTTTTTTGGTCACATAGTTAATGATACCACCCGGTTCAACATCACCATATAGAATTGAAGCAGGTCCTTTCAAAACCTGTACTTGTTCAACGTAGTCCGAATAGGGTGTGCGTAGCATGACCCCGTTAACGCGGTAATTTTCTGGACCACCGGCCAGACCAATATCAAATCCTCGAATATTGATATTATCACTAAGTCCATACGAGCCAAATTTAGAGACCCCACTCACGTTTTTTAAGGCATCTTCCAAAGAGATGGCCTGCTGTTGTTTCAGGGTTTCGTTCTGGACAATGTTAAGTGACAGAGGGGTTTGTTCCAACGGCACCAATAACCTTATGGCATGAACGGTTTCCCGTTGCTGTCCAAAAACGGCCACTTCATCCAAATGATAACTTGAAGTCAAAAGTGTAATGGTTATGGTTGGGTTTTGGCCTGCTTCAACCATCAAAGTTTGGATCTGTTCTTGAAAACCTACCTTTGAAACCGCAAGACTGTATTCTCCGGGAGGTATTCCATTGAGTTCAAAACTACCATCGCTCAACGAGGCGGTTCCATATGAAGTTTGGGCCAAAAAAATATTGACACCTTCTTCAGGTTGTCCATTTTCTCCAAGAACCTGACCAGTAATGGTACCCAGACTTTGTGAAAATGTGATTTTTGATACGAGTAACAGTATCAAAATAAAGTAGTTTCTTGATTTCATTATAAGCGTTTTAGTTTAATTGTTTTAGGTTATCGTATATTCAGTAATTTCTTTCTCTTGATCAACACTATGCCAATGGCCAATAGTGTTATTATATAGATTGCTAAGGTGTATGTATTGTTCAAGAAGGTGTTGCCCACCCTTTTGGTGTTAAAATGAAACTTTGGCAAGTTTTTGATTTCGGCCGCGGTAAAGGCATGATTGGTAAAAATGCCCTTGAATACATATTGCCTGTATGCGCTGGCGTATTCTGTTGCCTGGCGCAAATAGCTTCTGTAGTACTTTGTTGATGTCCCGGCCATTTCAGTCAATGCTTCGTTAACAACCATGGCTGGTGACAGAGTTCTGCGCTTGCCAAACCAACTGTTTTTGGAATCCACTTTGTTTTCGTAAGCTTGGGCTGTGGGGCTGTGCTTTAATTGGGCCATGTACTGCTTGGCCAGATAATTAATGTTCCACCCGGTGGAGTTGGACATATCTTTGGTGGCCGGGTCATCTGAATACCAATCTTTATGTGTGTTGTAAAGTGCTTTCAACTCCATGTCGAAGTTTTTTTCCACTTCATTGTACTTTTCTTGATGATTGTTGATGATTTCCAACCGTGAGGGTATTGGATGGAGCTTCTTGCCAATTTGATTGACCGTCGAGGGAACCAAAAAAACAAACAACACCCAAATACTGGTCAGGATAATGAGGTTTTTGCCCGATGTATATCCCAATAGATTTACCAAGAAACTTAACAGAAACCAAAACCCGTTATAAAGCATCAGTATTAATAGGAGTTTTCCAAACGTTGCCCAATGCTCCCAAACCGACACTTGAAAAATAGCAAGCAATGGAAAGGTAAACAGGGCCAAAAGGAAAATAATGGTCAAAAACCGAATCCCTAATTTTAGGGCCAACCATCTCCAAATTTTTATGGGCTGTGAGGCTATCAATGGAAGTCTTCCTGTTTCGCGCTCTATGGAAAGAATATTGAAAGAAGCCAATAGAATGATCAAAGGCATAAGATAGACCCATACAAAGGCAAGATCCAACTGACCGAAAAGCTGTTCAATAGGGCTTTCCAATTCTTTGGTGTCCATGTCGTACGAATCATTATAGTACAATACAATCTTCTTGTAATTGCTATATAGATCGCTTTGGCCAATGGCAATCAAGGAAAATGGTTTCATTGGCAAAGTAGCTATCCTATGATTGTTGTAAGTAAGACGAATACCACTCGTTGGAAGGGTGTAACTGTCTTCGTAACTGGCCAAACCTTGGTTCAAAGAGTCAATCTGGGCAATCAACTGTTTGTCGGCATCCTCAACAAGATTTTGCTGAATGTTGTTTTGTTCCTCCTTTTCTGCAATGTGATTGCTGGAGTTCCAAGCGGATATAGCCATTAAAATTAGAAGTAGGACCATCAATCCAGAGAAAGTGCGCTCCCGAAAAAGTTGAAGCAGCTCCAATCTTACAAACTGAAACGTTTTTTTCATGTTCAAGCAGCTTTTATTTTGTTGGAAACCAATAGCATTATGGCAAAACTGCCCAGAGCCCAGAGAAATAGTATCGCATACTCGATGGTGTGATCGGTAAGAATCCTGTTTGGGGGTTGCCATTCATAATTAAATTTCGGGACATTACTCCATAGGGAGGCATCTGCCTTGTACCCCTCAACACCTTTTGCATTTTGTGCTATGTTCATGTTCAAAGCTGTATTTAGTTCTACCCGATATTTTTCAGCTTCGTCCTCAAAATGCCATTGAAACCCATAATCGGTTCTGGCCAATGCCATAGATGCAAAACGAACGGGAAGAAAGGGAGAAAGAATTCCAGCGTTACGATACACATTTCGCTGTTTTTCGTACTGATCTCTTAATAGGTCGAAATGCTTGGTATAGACTTCGGACTCATATTTCTCACCTTCTGCCAAGAGCAGCCCACTAAAAGCAATGGGGAGTTCCTCGACTGTTTCCACCCCGTACTCCTCCAAAGTCTTTTTCCTGAAATCTTCCGCTGCTCCATTCCAGAAATTGTGGCCATTAAGTCCATCTTGTTGGTCCATGACAATATTGTCTCCGAAAGTTTGCAGGGTAGGAAAGGGGTGTAGTCTACCGGCAAGGTTGGTGGACAGTTTTGGAACAATCAAGGTAATGAGAATCCAAATGGCCAATGAAACTGTCAAGGAAAGCCCTGAAGACCTCGCTTTGGTGGATACCAGAAGAATTAAATTGATGAAAACAATAAAATACATCAGATAAACGCCGAAGAAACCCAACCATTCAGAAAAAGAAAGAGCGTATTCACCATTGAGCAATGCAAATCCCAATCCCGTTACCAAAACAAATAGTAATAACAGAAAAGTCATTTGGAACATAAGAGCCAGCCATTTGCCCGTTATGAGCTTTCTTAATGGTACCCCTTGGGCCAGCAATAAACGTAGTGTCTTTCGTTCCTTTTCTTCAACAAAGGTGTTGTACCCCAAAAAAATCAAGAGCAGCGGGAACAG
>JAUICT010000445.1 GCA_030429325.1 Bacteroidia bacterium | reverse complement strand
CATATACTTTTTTAGCTGATATAACTTGTCCTCAGTCCGTTTTACCTTAAAGACAATATTTGACCTTGAAAACGAATCCTTGAAAATGGCAGCACTATCGAGTTTCAAGTTTTGGATGATGTCATCAACTACTTGGGGTGTGGCCGTAGCTGTTAAGGCAATAGTGGGAGTATCTGGTTTTAACTCTTTAAGTATGGAGCAATCCAAATAAGCAGGTCTAAAATCGTTTCCCCATTGCGAAATACAGTGGGCCTCATCAATGGCAATAAGGTTCACGTTCATTTCTTGGATCCTTTCCTGAATCAAGGACTGTTGCAGTCTTTCCGGAGAAAGATATAGGAATTTGTAGTTGCCATACAGACAATTGTCCAAAAGGTCGTTCAGTTCGTCAAAAGGAATGCCGCCGGTAAGTGCAATGGCCTTAATGCCCCGTACCTTTAATTGCTTTACTTGGTCTTGAATTAAAGCCACTAATGGAGAAACCACAATGCAAAGCCCGTCCATGGTCATTGCTGGAACTTGGTAGCAAAGCGATTTTCCTCCACCTGTTGGCATTAGTGCCAACACATCGTTTCCAGCTATGACTGCATCAATAATGGACTTTTGGGACCCCCTGAAATCGTCATAGCCCCAGAATTCCTTTAAAATAACCACTGCCTCTTTTTGCACTAAAGTTGATTAAGGGTTTCCAAAATAAAATCAATCCGCTTTGGGACTGCATCTTTTGGCACTTCAATGGGGTTATAGCCAAATTGGGTGTACGTATTCATTAGGGCATCATGGATGTTCTCCGCCTCTTCAAAAGTTTCCAGACGTTCATTGTCCGACACATAGATTTCCTGCCATGGCGGAACAATGAAAACGGTATCATACCGGTTAAACCTACAGGTGTCCAAAAACTCCTTTCCATAGGGTTGTCCAAAGAAGTCCATATACGCAAGCACATCTGGGATGCCACGGTCAAAAAAACTTAGAGGGACATCCATTTTCAAGGATTTCTGGTAGTGCATTGTCCTTCCTTGGAGCAAATCCTTGTTGAATTGCAAGGCATCATCAACAAAAACCAAGGGATTGGAAACATGTGTATCTCCATCGCCCTCTAGCCTTGCCTTGAAGGTCATATCCCTAATGATCTCATGGAAACAATGGAATCCTCTTTGCTCCAAACCATGGATTATAGATGTTTTTCCTGTTCCCGGAGCTCCTGTAACAACTACTTTGTTCTTGCCCAAACACTTTAATTTACGACTACAAAGTAATGAAATCAGTCAATGGAAAAAAAATTGGGCAGTAAGCCATATATTTGTAAAAAAAAGGATGGAGAAAGAAAACACGGATGAGTTTTATGCGCGACTTAAAGACCAACTGTTGGAAACTACAAGCTGGCCATCCAATTATTTGTTCAAGTTTATAGTGCCGACAGATGAAAAGCGTATAGAGGAAATCAATGCCATTTTTGATAATACCGGAGCCGTGATCGAGTCTAAGAAGTCTAAAAAAGGCACCTATACAAGCGTTTCCATTACTGTAAACATGAAAGACCCGGACGAGGTGATAGCCAAATACAAAGAAGTATCGACCGTGGAAGGCATAATTTCCCTATAAAACCGCAGATTGCCATAATTTTATTATTTTGCAGACGTTATCGGATAGACTTCCCGATGATTTAATTTCATTAAACATTTCAATTTGAACGTAGTAGAGAATTTAGAATACAATACAGAGCGTCCAAAGCTCTTTATTCCAGAATATGGCCGTCATTTTCAAAAGATGGTGGATCATGCGGTTTCCATAGCAGATAGAGAAGAGCGCAATAAGGAGGCCAAGGCCATCATCAGTGTTATGGGAAATCTTCAACCCCATTTGCGGGATGTGCCTGATTTTCAACATAAACTTTGGGATCAATTGTTTATTATGTCCGATTTTAAATTGGATGTGGACTCTCCGTTTCCCATTACATCCAAGGAAGTGCTACAACAAAGGCCAGAGCCTTTGGAATATCCTCAAAACCATCCGAAGTATCGGTTTTATGGAAACAATATCAAAAGAATGATTGATGTGGCCGTAAAATGGGAAAAAGGTGATATGCGTTCCGGATTGGAGTATGCCATAGCCAACCACATGAAAAAATGCTACCTCACTTGGAACAAAGACACCGTGGAAGACGCGGCTATTTTTGGTCACTTGAAAGAGCTTAGCAATGGTGAAATCGATTTAGCTGGTGATGGGGAAAACCTTACTGAGAGTGGGCAGTTCCTAAAAAACAGACAGGCCAAATCCAACAGAAATGGAGGCGGGAGCAAAAAGGGGCAGCGCAACAGAAAAAAAAGGTACTAAACTCCAAAGAAATCCATGGGAACATTTCGAATAGAGGGTGGGCATCAACTTCATGGTGAGATTACACCCCAAGGGGCAAAGAATGAGGCGTTACAAATTCTTTGTGCCGTACTTTTGACCGGTGAAAAAGTTACAATTCATAACATCCCGGATATTGTAGATGTAAATAAGCTTATTGCCCTTTTGGAAGATTTGGGTGTGAAAATCCAAAAGAAGGGAAAGGGGTCTTATTCATTTATGGCAGATGATGTCAATTTAGAGTATCTGCAATCAGCAAAGTTTAAGGAAGAGGGTAGAGGCCTTAGAGGCTCTATTATGTTGGTTGGGCCTTTATTGGCCCGGTTCGGCAAAGGATATATCCCAAAGCC
>JAUICT010000444.1 GCA_030429325.1 Bacteroidia bacterium | reverse complement strand
TGCATGAAATCCTGCCTTAAAACTGCTTCTGTCCACATGTTGTGCCATTACCGAAAAAGTCAATACAAATAGTCCTAACGTCAATAAAAATGTTCTTTTCATTGTTTTGGTTTTTTATTCAGGTTAAAAACGCTTCAATACCGGATATAGTGCTTTTTGTAATAAAAAACGTATCACATCCTATGAGCGTCTTCGCCATCAACCAAAAACTATTACGAAAAATATCCAATCCCATTGTCCTACACCCTACTAATTTGATCAAAGGGCCATTTCAATTGACCAATCGCCCAATTGCATCCATATTTTTCATTTGTATTGTTTCTATCTTTGGTCTATGAACTGGCAACAGGCGATACAGGATTACCAAAATTATCTGAAGATTGAGCGCGGTCTCAGCAAAAATTCCATTACCAATTACAGTTTGGACCTTCAAAAAATGGTACGCTATTTTGATGACCATGAAGTCAAAGCATCGCCAATAAAAGTAGATATGGAGACCATACAGCAGTTTGTCCATGATGTTGCCAAAACTGTAAATCCCCGGTCGCAAGCACGAATCATTTCCGGATTGAAGGGTTTTTTCAATTATTTGGTCTTTGAGGATTACAGAAGTGACAATCCCATGGACCTTATAGAAACGCCAAAAATAGGCCGTAAACTCCCTGATACTTTATCCGTTGATGAGATCAATGCGCTTATCTTGGCCATAGACCTGTCCAAACCCGAAGGGGAACGCAATCGGGCCATTCTGGAAACTCTTTATGGCTGTGGACTCCGGGTTTCCGAACTATTGAACTTAAAGCTTTCCGATCTTTATTTTGATGAAGATTTTATAAAGGTTACGGGAAAAGGCAAGAAGCAACGTTTTGTACCCATAAGCGATATCAACAAAAAATACATCAACATCTATCGAAACGAGGTAAGGATACATTTGCCCATACAAAAAGAGCACCAGGATTTTCTTTTTTTGAATCGTAGGGGAAAACAGCTCACCCGGGCCATGATTTTTACAATAACCAAGCGTTTGGCCGAAAAAATAGGGTTAAAAAAAAGTATAAGCCCGCATACATTTAGGCATTCCTTTGCCACACATCTCTTGGAAAATGGAGCAGATTTACGGGCCATTCAGCAAATGTTGGGTCATGAGAGCATCACCACCACCGAGGTATATATGCATGTGAACCGAACCCATTTGGCCAAGGTTTTGAACGAATACCATCCCAGGAAATAAAAATCAATGGACGTATTGGCGAACTATCCGAGTCAACTTCCTTTTTTCAATTGATTCTTCAATTCTTGGTTTTGTTTTTTGTAAGGTCTGATGATAAGTCTAGCCTCCCGATCAAAACGAATGTAATTGTATACCCAATTGATGAACACCACTACCCTATTCCGGAAACCTATCAAGAAATACAAGTGTACGAACATCCAAACAAACCAAGCAAAAACCCCTTGAAACCTGAATCTGGGCAAATCCACCACAGCCTTGTTTCGGCCAATGGTGGCCATACTTCCCTTATCTTTGTAGACAAAGGGCTTCATTGGTTTTCCTTCAATCAGCCTGACTAAGTTATCGCCTAAATTTCTTCCTTGTTGAATGGCGGGTTGAGCCATCATGGGATGCCCATTCGGAAAGGCTTCGGTTTCCATTTGGGCCACATCGCCAATGGCAAATATGTTTCCGAATCCATCAACTTGGTGTAAGCTGTTTACTTTTAAACGGCTTCCCCTGCCCAACAATTCCTTGGCATCCAATCCTTTTATGCTTACTGCGCTCACTCCAGCGGCCCATACCAAAGTAGCTGACTCAAAAACGGTGTCTGTGTTGGTGGTAACCATGTTTCCATCATAATCCAACACCCTAAGGTCTTTCCAGACATTTACCCCAAGTTTTTCCAAGAATTGTTCTGCTTTTCGGGAAGCTACTTCACTCATTGCCGGTAAAATACGGTCGCCACTTTGCACCAAGTTTATTTGTGCCCTTCGGGTATCCAAATCGGGATAATCCTTCGGCAAAATCCCTTTTTTGATCTCGGCCAAGGCTCCAGCCAGTTCTACTCCTGTTGGCCCACCACCCACAATCACAAAGTTCATTAGGGCATCCCGTTCGTGCAGGTCATCGGTAAGCAAGGCCTGCTCAAAGTTCTCCAAGATAAGGCTCCTAAGATTCAAGGATTGGGGAATGGTCTTCATGGCCATACCCTTGCTCTCTATATTTACATTCCCAAAAAAATTGGTCTCAGAACCTGTAGCCACGACCAAATAATCGAACTTGATTTCGCCAATATTGGTCTTTACCTGTCTTCTTTTGGTATCTATACCGATTACCTTGGCCAACCGAAAGTAAAAATTAGGATAGCCCTGTAGTACTTTTCTAATGGGGTATGCAATGGAATCTGGCTCCAATCCTCCTGTTGAAACTTGATACAACAAGGGTTGAAAATTGTGGTAATTATGTTTGTCCAACAAAACTACCTGCATTTCTTTTTTACTGAGTTTTTTGGCCAGTGCGATGCCCCCAAAACCGCCGCCAATGATTACGACCCTTGGGAAGCTGGATTGTGGAATATTCATTGTAGACATGGCTGTAAATTTACACATTCCGTTAAGGGCAATACCATTTATAGGAGGCTTTTTTTAGTATCTTTAAAACCTGACCAAAAACTTGAAACAATGAAAAAAACGCTACTTCTCAGTATGGCCCTTGTTGCATTTG
>JAUICT010000443.1 GCA_030429325.1 Bacteroidia bacterium | reverse complement strand
CGGCGGTGCCATGTTCGGTGTCGTTCCAAAATCCATCTGGAACAGAACCAATCCTGCCGATGCCAATAACATGATCGACCTTGGCGCCCGGTGCCTTTTAATTGAAGATGGGGATAGACTTATCCTCATTGATACTGGTCTGGGCAACAAACAATCCGAAAAGTTTTTTAGCTATTACTATCTATGGGGTGACCATTCCTTGGACGGTTCCCTTGAAAAATTGGGATTTCATAGAGATGATATTACTGATGTTTTTATGACCCACCTCCATTTTGACCACTGTGGAGGCAGTGTTCAGTGGAACAAAGACCGCACAGGATACGAACCGGCATTTAAAAATGCCCGTTTCTGGACAAACAAAGCCCATTGGCAATGGGCCACCGAACCCAACGCAAGGGAAAAAGCTTCCTTTTTAAAGGAAAACCTAATTCCCATGGAAGAAAGTGGTCAGCTCAAATACATCACACAAAATTCTACTTCATTTCAGGAAAAATCGGAATTGGGGTTTGGCATCCACTTTGTGGATGGTCATACCGAAAAACAAATGCTACCCCAAATCAATTATAAGGGAAAGACCATTGTTTTTGTCGCCGATTTGCTCCCAACTGTAGGCCACATTCCATTACCATACGTAATGGGATACGATACCCGCCCATTATTGACCCTTCAGGAAAAAGCCGAATTTTTAACTGCCGCAGCGGAAAACAATTGGCTTTTATTCTTTGAGCACGATGCGCACAACCAGCTGTGCTCCTTAAAACAAACCGAAAAAGGCATTCGATTGGACGAAATATTTTCTTTCAATGAAATATTCAAAATACAATAACACTTTATTCATATGAACCGCACATATCGTAATCTTTCCTTTGCTTCCCTGTCCGCATCATTGTTTTTGATGGGCTGTGGTGCAACTACCTCTTTGGTTTCCACTCCTGTGGAGAACATAGATACCGTTCCGTTAAAAATCTCTGAACTCACCGATACCGAAAAAAAGCATTGGGGCCACGCAGACCTGATTGCAGACACCATTCCAGGGATGAGTGTGGACAAGGCCTATGCTGAAATCATCAAGAACAGAAAAGGAAAAACGGTTATTGTTGCCGTTGTGGATTCTGGAATCGATTTGGAACACGAGGACCTAAATGGAGTCCTCTGGACCAATAAAGGTGAACGGGCCAACAATGGAAAGGATGATGATGGAAATGGTTATGTGGATGACATTCATGGATACAATTTCCTTGGGGACTCCTACAACGAGCAATTGGAATATGTTCGGATGCTACGTGTGAATGTTGGTGATGCTTCCGAAAGAGCAAAAGCCCGTATTCTTTTAGATAGCGAATATCCCGAGGCCTTACAGAACAAACAGCAATATGAACAGATTTTCCAAGTGGTTAAAAATGCCGACAATTCGGTTAAAGAAGCACTGGGCAAAGAAACATATACCAAAAAAGAACTGTTGGCCATTGAGCCCAAAAGTGAGCAAATGCAGCAAAACGTTGCCATTTTAACCCAAATGTTCACCTATGGTGAAAGCATTCCCGATGTCTTGGAAGAACTAGAAGAGGGCATCACCTATTTTACCGATCAAGTGAACTATAACCTCAACAAGGATTTTAATGGTAGAACACCGGTTGGTGATGATCCATACGATATAAGTGATGTCCCCTATGGCAATGGCAATCCAAAAAACCAAGTAGATTCCGAAAGTCATGGAACACACGTAGCCGGAATCATTGCAGCCGAGCGCAACAATGGCAAGGGAATCAACGGCGTGGCCCAAAATGTTGAGATTATGAGCATCCGTGCCGTTCCCAATGGGGATGAATATGACAAAGACATTGCACTTGCCATCCGATACGCCGTTGATAATGGTGCAAAAATCATTAATTGCAGTTTCGGGAAATCGTTTTCTCCAAAGGCAGAATGGGTGTACAATGCCATTCAATATGCTGCCTCAAGAGACGTCTTAATTGTCCACGCTGCTGGTAACGATGGCCATAATCTGGACAATCCCGAAAACCCTAATTACCCCAATGATCATAAGTTTGGCTCTACTGAATTTATTGACAATGTAATAACCGTAGGGGCACTTACCAGCAGCTATGGTTCAGAAATGGTGGCTTCCTTCTCCAACTATGGTGCACAAAACGTGGATGTTTTTGCTCCAGGAGATGCCATTTATTCTACCATGCCAAACAACGATTATGAATTTCAAGGAGGCACATCTATGGCTGCTCCAGCTGTTTCCGGTGTTGCTGCGTTGATTCGGTCGTATTACCCCAATCTTTCAGCTGCCCAGGTAAAACAAATCATTATGCAATCCGGTCTGCGCTCAAAAGCATCCGTCGTGTTATCTGGCGATGCAACCAAATCAGATGCGTTCAATACTATTTCAAAATCAGGAAAAATGGTCAATGCCTATAATGCCCTTATTTTGGCAGATAATATTTCAACAGGTAAAATGACCTTGCAAAGCAATTCAAAATAAAATGAAACAACTATCCCTATTACTTCTGGTTACTTTGACCTCTGTTTTAAGTTTAACCGCCCAGAACACAGACTATTGGCAGCAACATGTGGATTATACCATGGATGTAGCCATGGATGTCAAGACGTATCAATATACAGGAACACAAAAATTGGTCTACACCAATAATTCCCCAGATGAGCTAAGTCGTGTGTTTTACCATCTATACTACAACGCCTTCCAGCCCGGAAGCG
>JAUICT010000442.1 GCA_030429325.1 Bacteroidia bacterium | reverse complement strand
GTAAGGTTACTATGGAATTGTTTTCTCCTGCCTTGGGGTACTTAAATTCATACGGAAACGGGTAGAGTCCCTGCCCGTATACATCCATGGAAAACATAGGCACTTCGGTTTCATCAAACCGCAAAAAGGCAATTTTAGAGCCATCACTGTTCCACTCAAAGGCCCTAACAAAGGCAAATTCTTCTTCGTATACCCAATCCGTGACCCCATTGATGATGGTTCCCTTGTTTCCATCCGTGGTTATCTGTTGTGCTGTTTTGGAAGCTACATTGAAAATGTACAGGTTATTGTTCTGTACGTAAGCTACTTTAGAGCCATCCGGAGATAACATAGGTTCTTGGATTTTGGTGTCACTAACCTTTGTCATGCTCTTGGATGCGATATCATACACATAGTATATTCCCAATCTTGATCTTCTAAAAATCGGTTCGACCTCTGTGGCCAACATTATCTTTGATTCATCCTCGCTGAAGGTATATGAGGTAAAAAATGGCACAGTACCTCCTGAGGCCACAATAGTTTCTACCTTTTCCAAAGTTTGATAATCATATTTATCCAAACTACTGGTTTGCGGTGACCGGGTAAAGTTCAAGATGGTGTACTGTTTTCCATTTTTCATGGAGCGGAGCACATCCATGTACTCGGTCCTAAATTCGCCACCCCAAATTTCTTCGAGGGTAATTTTTTTCTTTTGTGCTGTGGAAATGGTCAAAAATCCTAAAAGGGATAGGATCAAGAAGAACTTTTTGTTCATGTGGAGAAAAATTGATTAAATATGATCCGTATAAAAACTGAAAAGCCAACAAGACATCTCAACTGTGCTCGATGTGACAATTTTGGCATACACTTCACTTCAACAGATAAACACAATTTGATTTAAAAAACTGTCAAGTTTACTAATATTTATCGGAAAAATAAACTTAAATGTTGCATTTGCAACAAGAACTGAGCCATAACATCGCACTTAATCAACACTCAAATTTTGACCAGACCCACCCCAAAGTTCTATTATCTTTATATTTGAACCTTTTTAACCGAACACTATGGACACCCCTGTTGAAGGATTTTCCAAACGCTCCAAAGCTGAAAAGATAGCCTACATTGCCGAGCACTTCACCGCAGACCCCGAAGCTTCCAAAAAAGTATTGGAACAATATTGGAATCCCAACCCAACGGTTCAGAAGCTGCATGACGAGTTCATAGAAAATACCATTTCCAATTATTACCTCCCCTTTGCCGTAGCGCCCAATTTTTTGATCAACGGAAAGCTTCATGTCATCCCCATGGCCATTGAGGAAAGCTCCGTAGTGGCGGCGGCCAGTAAGGCAGCCAAATTTTGGTTGAATCGGGGTGGATTCAAGACCAAGGTCATTGATACTGAAAAAGTGGGGCAAGTACATTTTATCTATAAGGGAGATGTCCGAAAACTTCAAGGCTTTTTTGAAGAGTTAAAACCCAAGCTCATCCAAAGTGTATCTTCCACTACCCAAAACATGGAAAAACGCGGCGGGGGCATCAACGATATTCAATTACGGGACCTCAGTGACAAAATGGAAGGCTACTACCAACTGCATTGTACGTTTGAGACGTTGGATGCCATGGGGGCCAATTTTATCAATTCGTGTTTGGAACAGTTTGCCAAGACCCTGAAGGATGAAGCAGCTTTATATGCCAACTTCGCCCAAGAGGAAAAGGAGATTGAGGTCGTCATGAGCATCCTCTCCAACTACGTTCCCAATTGTTTGGTAAGGGCCGAGGTAAGTTGTACGGTATCAGAATTTGAAAAAGGTGGAATCTCCGCTGAAAAATTTGTACAGGCGATAAATATAGCCAAAGTGGAACCTTATCGGGCCGTGACCCACAACAAGGGAATCATGAACGGAGTGGATGCGGTGGTCTTGGCCACTGGAAACGATTTTAGGGCCGTGGAAGCCGGGGTACATGCCTATGCTTCAAAAGACGGGCAGTATTCCAGCCTGACCCATGCTTCGATAGAAAACGACATTTTTTCATTTTGGATTGAAATCCCTTTGGCATTGGGTACTGTAGGTGGGTTAACCACATTGCATCCTTTGGTGAAATTGGGGCTGGAAATCCTTCAAAATCCATCCGCAAAGGAGTTGATGCAGATTGTTGCCGTTGCCGGATTGGCCCAGAATTTTGCAGCACTACGATCTCTGGTCACCACCGGAATCCAGAAAGGGCACATGAAAATGCACTTGATGAACATGCTCAACCAAATGGGAGCCTCAGAAAGTGAAAAACAGCAACTGGTCCAGTATTTTAAGGACAGAACTGTTACCAACGCTTCGGTTAAGGCTGCATTGGAGAAGATTAAAGCAGAATAATGAAGAAAGAGTTTTACAGTAATGGTAAATTATTGCTTTCTGGCGAGTATGCTATTTTGGATGGAGCTTTAGGATTGGCCATTCCTACCAGCTATGGGCAATCACTCCATGTAACTCCCACCACTACTGGTTTTCTGGAATGGACCAGTTTTGAAGAGAACAAGAACATTTGGTTCTCCGCCAAATTGGACCTCACCAATTTGAGTATTGTTTCCACATCGGACCAAACGGTCGCCAAAACATTGAAGTCTTTACTATTGGAGGCCAACGAACAAAATCCCCTGCTATTGACAGACAGTGAGGGTTTCCAAATTGAAACACATCTTACCTTCCCAACATCTTGGGGATTGGGAACTTCCTCTACACTCATTAATAATTTG
>JAUICT010000441.1 GCA_030429325.1 Bacteroidia bacterium | reverse complement strand
GGTCCCCTACAAAGGCGCTACCGCTTAATCCAGAACCAAAGAAAAGTGTGGGTGCGGCCTTACCGTGGTCGGTACCGTTGGAACCATTTTCAAAAATCCTTCGGCCAAACTCGGAGAAGGTCATACTCAATACCTTATCATCTTGTTCGGTACAGGCCAAATCTTCATAAAAATTGTTGATGGCAATGGAAAGGGTGGACATCAACCGCTCATGTGCAATTGGCTGATTGCCGTGGGTGTCAAACCCGCCCATGGAAATCATGTACACTTTAGTGCCAAGTCCGCCTTTGATCAATTTGGCCAAAAGCGACAATTGTCTGGCAAAACCGTTGTCTTGATACTCTACACATCGTAGTGCATCACCACGTTCGTATGCCTCATGTATTTTTCCTGCATACTCATAGGTGGTATTGGCCACACCACGCAAAAAACGTAATTGATCACCGTACATACAGTCATCAAATGGAGCATTTTGAATATCATAGAAGTAACCAGTTTCGGCAATTTGTTCCAATTGCTCCACATTGTTGGTTACAAAAGCGTAATTGGTTTCGTCACCTTGGAAGACCAAATTGGCCAAGTTGCCAATTTGTATGGCTGCAGGCGCCTCGGGTGGATTGATCAAATAATCTGGATACAGTTCTTCAAAGTGCCTACCCATCCAGCCAGTGGGTTCTCCACTAAAACCTGTGGTGTTTAGGTCGGTATTGGCAAAAATATCGGACCCGGTAAAATGGGATAGACTTTGGTTTTGGTACCCAACCCCATGAACCGCCTTGAACTGGCCATCGCCCCAAAGAGATTCCAGAGCGTTCATATAAGTGGGGACCCCAAAATCATCGGTAAGTTTTAGGATTTTACTTTCCGGGATGTAGATATTGGGCCTAGCATTTGCATAGGTGTCGTATTGTTGAATGGGAATTACCGTGCTTAAGCCATCATTTCCCCCAGATAATCTAATAAGTACCAGAATATTGTCCGTTTCGGCTGCAGCAATGGCAGCAGAAAGGGGAGAAGGGGCAGAGGCGGAAATAAGGTTGCTTCCCAAGAACATGGATCCTGACCCAGCGATGCCCAGTGCTTGGATAAAGGAACGCCTGCTCCAGTTTTTATGTTCCAAATCGTGGCCATCATGTTCGAGGCCCTTGTATGGTGATGATGTATTATGGTTGTGATGAGAATCGCACATGTTAGTAGGGTTATTTTAGTTGGAATTCGGGTTCTCTGGACAAGTGTCTTAGCAATACATAAACTTGTGTAGGCACTTCCATACTTACGGAAAGTGTCCAAAGGCTCAATCCGCCTGCAATGTAGTCAGGGGAATAGTACTCTTCCGGAACATCGTCTATTTTGAAGGCATCCATGGCCTTTTCAAAATCGGCATCTGTTAAAAGGCCTTTTGGTGTAAACTTGTCCACCAAGGCGCGGACCACAATCTCTGGGTTACTGGTATTGCTGTTGGCTGCACCAACGGCGTCCATGGCCAGGGTCCTAAATTGCTCCGGGTCTGCTTGGAAAAAACGTTCCAAGAACACTTCCGATGTCAACCAACGACCAATAATAAAATTGGTATTGATCCACTGTCGGTCCCGTTGCCAACCTTCCACTTCGGGTGGGTCAAAGAAATCTTGACCAATCAATGCGCATGAGTCCATTATATTGATAATGGTCATATCATCATAGGAAAAGTTGGTTTCCTTCAATAAATTGAAATAAAGATCTGCTGGACTCTTTATTATGACCCCAATTGCTGTTTCATCAAAAAAGTGTTGACTTTTAAAGAGCTGTCGCAATACGGGGGCAATCTCAAAATTGTTTGCAATAAAAGTTTGTGCAAGGCCATCTATAATTTGAGGTGCAATGCCGTTGCCATCATCTCCTGTGGAATCCGGATGCACAAAAAACTCGTAAAATTTTTTACAAATGAACCATGCAATTTCGTTGGGGCGTTCGTTGAAAAGGATATCAATGACATCATCATAGTCCCAATTGCCAGTTTGCCCAAATATAGTTTTGTTCTCTGTGCTAAAATCTTCGGCATTAAAGGTTACCTGTGTACATCCTTCCTCTCCTCTTTCAGTATACCCTGATAGTGCTTTTGAGGTTTCAATGATGTCCTCTTCGGTATACCCATTACCATCCCCAAGCGTAAAAAGTTCGTAAAGTTCACGAGCATAGTTTTCGTTGGGGTTGTTCCCTCGGTTTCTAACCCCATCCAAATAGTACAACATGGCACTGGTAAGGCCAATCTCGCTGGTGAACGTTTTAAAATTGCCCAATGAATTACGTTGAAGGCAATTGATATAGTAGTATAGAAATTGGGTACAATTATAGATTTCCAACTGGGTTACAAAGTGGTTGCTCCAGAAAAAGCTCAACCTGTCTCGCAGGCCATTGTCCATAAGGGCATTTCCGTAGGCGGCGGTAAAGTCTTCTAGCTGGGCGCGTCTCATTTGGCGTGCCAAATCATCGTCATCGGGATAATTGGCATCGGTCCAATCCGCCCATTCAGGGGCTGGAATGACTGGAGCTGCAAGCGCTTGATCTACTAAACTGTCCACTAGATTGTTTGCGGTCTGTCCTGTGGCAGCATTAATAGTTTGTACGGAGGCGCTAAAGCCCAGTCTCCGATATAGATGCGCAGCCCGTAACTCATCCAATGGAATAGTGTACGGCGCTAAGGTCGAGGTGTTACAATTGATGAAGTACTCCATAGCAAAGTCTGGCGTTAATTTGGTACATAGTTTGG
>JAUICT010000440.1 GCA_030429325.1 Bacteroidia bacterium | reverse complement strand
TTTCAACAAAGGAGCGGGGTGTAAAAAGATTATATCTGGATAAACCTGAACCATCTACCCATCTGGGTTTTTGACTTAAATCGCTATAATCGTTCTTGAACATATGTTCTATGGCCACTGTGGTGCCAAGTGTATCCGAAACGGTTGAAGAAGCAGCCACCAACAATTGTTCGGCTAAAAAATTATCGCTTTTGAACAGCATTTGCTTATAAATAGAATCAGTCTCCATGCCATAAAGCGTTTGTTTAGGCGTATCTGGAAAGTGGTCCACCAACGTAACTTCCTTTTCCAATGCAATTTCCAGTAGTTGCTTGGTAAGCTCTTTACCGGTTATGAAAGGAACTTCCAAAGTGTCTGTTTCCGCAGGGTTGATAAAAAATTCATTGGCAAATTCAGTTCGCCTTTTTGGAGCTTCGGCCACAGTTACATTTTTGGAAAAATAAGAGGGGGAAACGCTCAAACTGTCTGCAATGGAAAGAGTGACCACATTTGCATATAAGGGAATCGGCCCTTTTTCTGGTGAAAAGTAGGTGTCATAGTCTTCCCAGGCCCAACCAGGTCCGTATCTGTCTTCTTCAATATTCCCAAGATAAAGTGCAATGTTCCCCTGCTTTTTCAGCCAATTAATAGCTGTGGTATCCTTTAAATGGGGGTGCAACCATGAGGGGTCACCGGTTCCTTCCACAAAAAGGGTGTCGTTGGCAACAGCATATTTTAGGGTTGGGATGTTTTTGGGAAGCATTTTAACCCCTGTGTAAAAAGTAACGAGCTTAGTGTTGCTGGCAGGAAGAAAATAACGGTCTCCATTTACATCATAAATAGTCTTTTTGGTTTTTGCATCAACCACAACCAAACCATGAAACGAGTTTTCAAGAGATTCAATTTTTAAATATGTGTTGATGCTTTTCTTTATGGAAGTACATCCGGTAAGCCAGATAAAACATAATAAAACGCTGTATTTCAGATATTTGAAATTTAGATGCATAAGGTCATTTATCGAATTTAACACGAATTTATCCAATTTTTAACTGGGGACGGAGTTATTCAATTAAGATTTTTTCTAAATTAGTTGTGCAACCATTTAATCCAATTTAATCAAAAATTCAATGCCCAGAGCTATGTTAGATTACACCAAAACAATCCTACAAAAGGTGAGTTTTGATGCCAAACTCTTCGCGAAAGAATTGAAGAAAGCTGTTTCAAGGCTATTGCCAAGTGAAATAGAAGAACTTAAAATCTGGTTACAATTCTATATTTTGGATAAACCAGAATTACAACCAACACTATTATTGTTAAAAGCATAATCTAGAACAAGGGCCGCTGAAAAGCGGCCCTTTTAGTTTTTGGCCAGGGGACTCACGATTTTTACATCCTGAAAGGCGATGGCTCCGCGAACGATTCCTGAGATGACTTCTTTTAAAGCATCGGTAATCTGTATCTTAAGCTCGCTTTTGTGGTAGATGAGACTAATTTCCCGAGCAGGGGATGGACTTTTGAAAGGCTTTAAATTTTGTTTTTTGTTAGCATCCAATTGAACAGTGTTCAGGTAAGGGAGCAAGGTCATTCCCATACCTTCATCTGCCAAACTCACCAAAGTTTCAAAACTGCCACTTTCAATTTTGAACATTTCCCCCTGTATATTTTTGGAAGCCTTGCACAAATTGATCACCCCATCCCTAAAACAATGACCATCCTGCAAGAGCAGCACATCATTCACATCAAGATGTTCCGTTGAGAGGAGTTGCTCTTTTGATAATCTATGGTTTTGGGGCACATACCCAACAAACGGTTCATAATAAAGAGGCCGTTCTTTGATGAACTCAATTTCTAGTGGAGTAGCAGCAATCCCGGCATCTAAATGGCCATCCAGAATATTTCGTATCATGACATCTGTGGGCTGTTCTTTGATAATAAGGTTTACCTTGGGATATTTTTTTATGAAAGTATTGAGGAACATAGGGAGCAAAGTAGGCATTACCGTGGGGATGATTCCCAATGTATAATCCCCGCCAATGAACCCCTTGTCTTGGTCCACAATGTCTTTGATACGCTCAGCTTCGGCGACAATATTTTTGGCCTGGTTTACTATTTTCTCTCCAACAGCAGTGATGGAAATAGGCTTTTTGCTACGATCAAATATTAAAACACCAAGTTCGTCCTCCAATTTTTGCACCTGCATGCTCAACGTGGGCTGGGTAACAAAACTTTTTTCGGCGGCCAAGGTAAAATTCTTGTGTTCTGCAACAGCAAGTACATACTGAAGTTGGGTAATGGTCATCAATTATAAATTTGAAGCATAAAAGTATAAAAAACCATCAGTTTAATTTATGGTAAAGCTAGATATGTTTCCTTTCCTGAAAATCGAATAAGAGATTTTGGCCAAGCTCGTATTATGCGGCAAATCCCTATATTTATTTCATCTATAACCACTTGTAACCGTACAATGACCTCGGCCCGACTAATGGATTTGGTAAATTTTTTAAAGGAAGTCCCATTCTTCTCCGAAGTGGATAAGGCCTCGCTGCTGCAGCTGTGTAAAAATGCGGTGGAGGAGCAGTATCCTATCAATAGGACCATAATAAGAAAGGGAGAGCTGGGGGAGGCCATGTATGTTATTTTGGAAGGCCATGTCAGGGTGCATGATAAAGACCATGTATACGGAAAGCTCCATAAGGGTGAATGTTTTGGCGAATATGCCTTGATTGACAGCAAACCACGATCGGTGTCGGTCACTGCGGAAGAAGAAACC
>JAUICT010000439.1 GCA_030429325.1 Bacteroidia bacterium | reverse complement strand
CGGCTACGTAGCCATCGGCATTAAGGTGCTATTAGGAGATTTCTATACGGATAAGGCTAGGGAATTGGCAAAGCTGGTTCGCGATTATGCAGCTGGGGAAATCCGACTTTCCCTGAGACAAAATATATTGATTCCTTTTGTGAAGGAAGAGTTGGTGCCTTTCTTTTATGTGGAGCTCCAAAAATTGGGCTTTGCCGAAGCAGGTTACAACAAGGCTTTGGATATCACAGCATGTCCCGGTACCGATACCTGTAACTTGGGTATTGCCAGTAGTACGGGGATTGCCGATGAGTTGGAACGAGTGATCAAGGCAGAATATCCGCAGTATATCAATAACCCTGATGTGGTAATCAAGATTAGCGGATGTATGAATGCCTGTGGACAGCATAATATGGCCCATATCGGATTCCAAGGAATGTCCGTTCGTACCAAGGATAAATTGGTGGCTCCAGCTTTGCAGGTGTTATTGGGAGGTGGAAATCTCGGAAACGGAAATGGAAAATTTGCCGATAAGGTGGCTAAAATACCTAGCAAAAGAGGTCCAGAGGCCCTTCGTTTGATCTTGGATGATTTCGAGGCCAATGGCAATGGAGCATCCTATACGGAATACTACGAAAAACAAGGCCAACTTTATTTCTATGATTTTCTAAAGCCACTTACGGATGTGGATAACCTTACCCCAGAGGATTTCATCGATTGGGGAAATGAGGAAAAATATAAAAAGGAAATCGGTGTTGGTGAATGTGCCGGTGTGGTGATTGATTTGGTGGCTACGCTGTTCTTTGAAAGCCAAGAAAAAATAGAGAATGCCGAAGAGGCCATTAAAGAAGGAAAATGGGCGGCCAGTATCTACTACTCGTATCAGTCCATTGTGAATTCGGCCAAGGCGTTGCTTACGGCTGAAAAAGTGAAGACCAATACCCATGCCAGTATCATCAAGGATTTTGAGGAACTCTATGCGGCATCTGGGAAGATTGCCTTCGAGGGTGGTTTCGATACTTTAGCCCTTCAACTGAATAAAAATGAACCTTCTGAAACCTTTGCCAAAAGCTACTTGGAAGATGCCAAGACCGTTTTGGAGCGATTGGAGGCCTTCAGAAAATTGGAATTGCAACATGCGTAGCGGAAAATTGACAGTGGTTGGGGCAGGCCCCGGTGATGTGGATTTGATTACCCTGAAAGGAATCAAGGCCCTTCAAAATGCAGATGTTGTCCTGTTCGACGCTTTGGTGGATCAGGAACTGTTGGAGTATGCGCCACAAGCCGAACAGATTTTCGTGGGAAAACGAAAAGGCTGTTACCGATATCAACAGGAACAGATCAATGAATTGATCGTACAACGGGCCAATTTGGGCTTGCATGTGGTACGTTTAAAAGGGGGTGACCCATTCGTGTTTGGAAGAGGAGCGGAGGAAATGGAGTATGCGGCCCAATATGGTCATGAAGTGGCCGTGGTGCCGGGAATTTCATCTTCGGTATCTGTACCTGCTTCGCAGAACATCCCAGTGACCAAAAGAGGAGCTTCCGAAAGTTTTTGGGTGATTACAGGAACCACCAAAGAGCATAAACTCTCCAATGATGTCGCTCTGGCGGCCAAGTCCAGTGCTGCCGTGGTCATTCTTATGGGGATGTCCAAGTTGGGGGAGATTATGAAACTCTTCAGACAAGAGGGCAAACAGGAGGTTCCCGTGGCCATTATCCAGAATGGCACCACGAGTCAAGAACGAGTGGGCATAGGAACTGTGGCTACTATTGAAGATACGGTAAGGGAGCAAAAATTGGCCAATCCGGCCATTATTGTGATTGGCGAAGTGGTACAGCATCGCCAGCAGATATTGGATATCCAAAAAGCATATCAAGAAAAGGGAAAAGAATTGTTCGAAAAAGTGTAAAAACGGTCTGGTAAACCAACGTCAAGACCGAATAAAAGTAGTATTATGATTAAAACAGACATCATTATAATTGGAGCGGGGCCCACAGGATTGTTCACCGTTTTTGAAGCAGGTTTGCTAAAGCTGAAGTGTCATTTGATTGACGCCTTGGCCCAACCGGGAGGACAGTGTTCCGAGATTTACCCAAAAAAACCCATTTACGATATTCCAGCCTATCCCGAGATTTTGGCAGGAGACTTGGTGAGCAAGTTGATGGAGCAGATAAAACCTTTTGAACCCGGATTTACTTTGGGTGAACGTGCCGAAACTTTGGACAAGCAAGAGGATGGATCCTTTATTGTCACCACCAGTAAGGGTACCCAACACCATGCTCCCGTTGTGGTCATTGCAGGGGGATTGGGTTCTTTTGAGCCCAGAAAACCCTTGATTGCCAACCTTAACTTGTTTGAGAGCAAAGGGGTGGAGTATATGATCAAAGATCCCGAGGTATTCCGAAACAAGAAGGTGGTCATTTCTGGAGGTGGGGATTCCGCCTTGGATTGGTCTATCTTCTTGGCCGATGTAGCCTCCGAAGTTTCTTTGGTGCACCGAAGAAATGAATTTAGAGGGGCTTTGGACTCTGTTGAAAAAGCAAGGGAATTGGCCAAATTGGGCAAGATCCAACTCTACACCGAAGCTGAGGTGAAGGAAATCCATGGGAAGGAAGATCTTCAGGCAGTCGTGATCAAGTATAATGATGAGACCAAGGAAGAGAGCTATGTAGAAACCGATTTCTTCATTCCGTTGTTTGGTCTATCCCCAAAATTGGGACCTATCGGCAATTGGGGACTGGAGATCGAAAAGAATGCCATCAAGGTGAACAATGCTA
>JAUICT010000011.1 GCA_030429325.1 Bacteroidia bacterium | reverse complement strand
GGCAATTCCATGCAGAAACAAGTTTTGGATGGTGATAAGGGCTACATGGTGGCCCAAGGCCAGCGAAAAGACCTTTCCTCAGAAGAAATTGAAAAAATAAAGGAAGAATCTGCCGCATTTCCAGAGCTGAATTATCTGGCTGCAGGTAACATCACCTTGGAAGGCATTGAAGCCATAGGTGACAAAAAAGCCTACAAATTAAAGGTGACCAACAAAAAAACAGCCTTTTATGATGTGGTGTCCGGCCTTAAGATTCAAGAGGTGACCGTAGAGGAAGTACAAGGTCAAGAAATGCAGAACACATTGGGGTATGACAACTATCAGGAAGTATCGGGAATCAAGTTTCCATTTAAATTGACCCAAGAAATGGGTCCTCAGAACATTGAATTTACAGTGAAGGAAATCAAGGTAAATGAAGGTGTAGAAGCTTCAGATTTTAAATAATTCTATCACAAACAGATAAAAAAAGGAGCTTTAATAGCTCCTTTTTTGGTTATTTTAGCATGCAAAATATTCTACTATGAGAACATTCCTTTTAATAATATCACTAGCTGTCCTTACCATTTCCTGTAAAGAAGAGAAAAAAGCCCCCGAAGGACCAACCCAAATGGACCAAGTCATGGCAGTTCATGATGAAGTAATGCCCAAAATGGGCACCTTGGGCAAGTTGGTTGGCGAGCTTAAAGAAAAAGTGGACACCACTGAAGTAGGCCAAGAATATGAAAAAGCCATGAAAGACCTTCAAAAGGCCAATAGGGCCATGATGAACTGGATGAAAAATTTTGGAGACCGATTTGATTCCGACGAAATCTTGTATGGCAAGGAGCTTTCAGAGCAAAAACAACAATGGCTCAACGAGGAGGAGGAAAAAGTAAACGCCCTGAAAGAGCAAATTAACGGGAGTATAGAAAGAGCCGAAGCGCTTTTATCCAAAGAATAATCATTCCTTCCACTTAAGGCTCTCCATGATTCTACGGATGTCGTTCTGTAGATACATGGCCGCAGGCAAAATGGAATCGTAATTGGGCTTGGCATAAAAGTACAATGACCCTGTTATAAAATGATTTGTGCTATCGGTCACATAAAACTGGGATTGGGATGCTGCATTCCCACTTACTTCATAGAACATCCCATAAACTTTTGCCTCGGCATTTACATATTCTTTGGGTGCAATGTTATCTGCCTTGACAACATGCTCATAGGTTAATTTTTGGGCGTCTATGAGCAGCTCCCGAATGTTTCCGTCCACTGGTTTATAGGTAAGATAGATAGACCCCTTCATCATTGGATAATCCAAAACCAAGGAACAATCTTTATTCTCTTTTATGGTGGAAATTGTGTTTTGGTCAAAGGTATAAATGCAATCAGAGTCTGACAGCTTATAACTTGCCTGGGGATACTCCAACCGAAGCATGGCCTTGGGTTTGGGCAAGACATCTTCCCTACAGCCCATACATACAAGTCCAACACAAAAAAATATAAAATGGCTAAGCTTCATGGGGCAGGGTAACTTTTATGCGTTTCAATCTTTTTCTGTCCAAACTTTCAACAATAAACTGATAGTCTTTGAAGAATATTTTCTCGCCTCTTTTGGGGAAACCTCCTGAAATTTCCAGAACAAACCCAGCTATGGTCTCCGACTCCCCTTTTTTGGCTTCAAATTCCTCATCGTCCCCAATCTTGGTTACACGGTAGAAATCCTTGAGTGCGGTTTTCCCATCAAATACGTAATTGCGTTCATCCAGTTTAGAAAAAATAAGGTCTTCATCATCAAACTCGTCACTAATGTCCCCAACTATTTCCTCAATAATATCTTCAAGGGTAACTATCCCGGAAGTACCTCCATATTCGTCGACCACAACCGCCAAATGGTTCTTTTTTTCTTGGAACTCCAACAATAAGTCATCCAGTTTTTTATTCTCGGGCACAAAATAAGGCTCTCGAATCAACGACATCCAATTAAAGCTTTTTCGATCTATGTAAGGCAGTAGATCCTTTACATAAAGAACGCCCAACACATTGTCCATATTTTCTGAGAAAACGGGCACCCTTGAGTAGCCGTTCTTTTTGATTTCCTCGATAACCTCAGGGAACTTCATTTTCTCGTTCAGGGCAAAAATATCGATTCGGGGACGCATGACCTGCTTGGTATCCGTGTTACCAAAAGTTACGATACCTTCCAATATTTTCTGCTCCTCTTTGGTGGTATCCCCCTCTGAGGCCAACTCCAATGCTTGCGACAAATGGTTAATACTGAGGTTGGATTTTTGCTTCCCCAATTTTTCCTCAAGAAATAGCGTGCTTGATCGCATTGGGGCACTTAAAGGAGTAAACAGGACACTTAAAATTTTTAAGGGCACAGCCATAAAGTATGAGAACTGAACCCTATTGCGATTGGCATAGATTTTTGGCAAGATTTCCCCGAACATTAAGATAAGAAAGGTCGCCACCACCACTTCCAACAAGAATCGCAAGGTACCGTCTATTCCGTAAAAAATGGTTTCCCCAATTGAACTGAACAGTAAAACGATACCAATGTTTATGGCATTGTTGGCAATCAAAATAGTAGCCAAAAGCTTCTTGGGCCTATCCAACAGTTGCACGATCATGTTTCCTCTGGAACTGTCTTTTTCCTGCATTTCTTTTACATCGGTCTGGGACAGGCCAAATAGAGCCACCTCAGCAGCCGAAATCATGGCAGATCCGCCCAACAGGAAAAAAAGCACAATAACTTTTATGGTAAAAATACCATTAAAGGCAGTGAAGAAAAATACCAAACAAGGGGGTTCGGGATCCAAATTGAATTGCTTTATCTTATATTTTTAGAATGGTAGGTCATCCTCTACCTCGGTCTCATCCATGGGCGCCACAGGGCCAGAAACTTTAGATGTTTCCTGCCTTTGAGAAGTTTCCTGCATCTGCTGTACATTGGCCATGCTCTCTTTCTTTGTAGTCAGGAAGGTGAAATCCTGCACATGTACCTCGGTAGTATATCTGGTATTGCCATCTTCACCCTGCCATTGTCTGTTTTTGAGCCTACCCTCAACATATACCTTATCGCCTTTGCTCAAATATTTTTCACAGATTTCGGCAGCCTTGTTCCGTACCACAATATTATGCCAATCCGTATTGGTGACCTTTTCTCCAGTCTGCCTATTGGTATAGGTTTCATTGGTGGCCAAAGGGAAGCGGGCAATGCAATTTCCACCTTCAAAATAGTGGATTTTCACTTCGTCTCCCAAATGCCCGATCAGCATTACTTTGTTCAATGTTCCGCTCATAACTCTTTAATTAGTCAAAAGTACTAAATTTTAAATGTTTGGATGAAATCTGCTATCAAAACTGGTACTGGAAATTGTGCGATTTGTTCCCAAGAAATTCCATTGTCTAAATTGTGGTTAGTTTCAATAATCCAAAACTTGGTGTGTAAATGTTGGTGTGACAGCTTGTGAACAATTGGTGTCTCATTATACATGGAAAAAGAACGGTATCGTGGAAACCTATTTTCTTTCATTAGAATTTGTTCAAATTCTTCAACTTGTAATTCCTTTTCGGATTCCAGCAAGGGAAACTGATATAGATTTTGCCATATGCCCTTTCCTTTTCGCTGTTCCAATAAGGTATTCTTTTGACCATCCAAAAAAACCAGATAATTAAAATATCGTCTTCGGGTCTTGGTCTTGTTCAGTTTTATGGGCAGAACATCCACTTTATTATCTTTCAGGGCCACACAGCTCTCTTGTAACGGACATAACATGCAATATGGTTTTTTTGGCGCACATTGAATGGCCCCAAACTCCATGATACCCTGATTGTAGTCCCTTGCATCATCAACATCCATTACTTTTCTTGCCAATTCCTTGAAATATTTGATTCCTTCAGAACTATTTATGGGTATATCCACGCCAAAATACCTTGCCAATACCCTGTATACATTACCATCAACAACAGGCTCCGGAATGTTAAAACAGATAGATGCTATGGCGCTAGCTGTATAATCCCCAACGCCTTTCAAGGATTTTAACCCAACATAGGTATTCGGAAATGTTCCATTATGCTCATTTACTACCATTTTGGCAGTCGCATGTAAATTTCTGGCTCTTGAATAGTAGCCTAGCCCTTGCCAAAGCTTTAAAACTTTTTCTTCTGGGGCGTTCGCCAAATGGCGAACAGTAGGAAAAGCATCCAAAAACTTAAGGTAATAGGGCATTCCTTGAACAACCCGGGTCTGCTGAAGGATAATTTCAGATAGCCAAATATTATATGGTTCCGTGGTGTTCCTCCATGGCAACTCTCGTTTGTTCTTATGGTACCATTGTAAAATTTCTTGGGAAAAAGACATGCAGAAAAATACTATTGTCTGTGTGTATCAGTTTATATACTTAAAATTAAAGGCTTTAAACGAAAGATTAATTTTAATGTTTATATTTGCAAGCCAAAAAAATAAGAAAAATAATCAAGAGAAATGACGAAAGCAGATATTGTAACTAGAATCTCAGAGAAGTTAGGTATTGAGAAAGGAGACGTTCAAGCAACAGTTGAATCATTTATGGAGGAGGTAAAATCGTCCTTGGAGAATGGAGATAATGTTTATTTAAGAGGTTTTGGAAGCTTTATCATTAAGACGAGAGCGGAAAAAACAGGTAGAAACATTTCAAAGAACACTACCATTAAAATCCCCGCACACAATATTCCTGCCTTCAAACCCGCCAAGGTGTTTGTTGAAGGTGTAAAAAGCAACGTACAAGTAAAATAATATAACTAACACTAAAGCAAGAAGCCCTATGCCGAGTGGTAAAAAAAGAAAAAGACACAAGGTAGCTACGCACAAGCGCAAAAAACGCAGAAGAGCTAACCGACACAAGAAAAAGTAGTTGTTGCAACTACTTTTTCATTTTACACAAACACGTTCTTTGACATAGAGATTCAAGAAACGAATTTCAATCGGTTTGAAATAGAACCGATACCATATATTGTTTAATCATTTATCCCATAACCTATTCCGGGATAAATTTAAAATCGATTCAGGTGAATAGAGAATTAATTGTTCGATCTAGTCCCGAAGCAGTCGATTTTGCCTTACTCAAGGATGGAAAACTTATAGAATTACACAAAGAAGAAGACAACAACAACTTTTCCGTAGGGGATATTTTTCTGGCCAAGATCAGAAAACCCGTTACAGGCCTTAACGCAGCATTTGTCAATGTAGGTTACGAAAAAGATGCATTCCTGCATTATCATGACCTGGGCCCGCAATTGTCTTCCATGTTGAAATTCATCAAAAAAGTTAGGACAGGGCGTTTAAAGGATTACACCCTGAAAGATTTTCCATTTGAAAAAGACATCGACAAGAATGGCAGCATCAATGATGTAATCAAAGCCAATCAGTCATTATTGGTACAAATTGTAAAAGAACCCATATCCACCAAAGGGCCCAGAATCAGCTCAGAGCTTTCCATAGCCGGGCGCTATTTGGTCATGGTTCCTTTTTCCGACCGGGTCTCGGTATCCCAAAAGATAGCGAGCAAGGAAGAAAAGGACAGACTTATCCGTTTGGTAAAGAGCATTAAGCCCAAAGGATTTGGTGTTATTATCCGTACCGTTGCAGAAGGCAAAAAAGTTGCAGAACTGGACAAAGATCTTCAGAACTTGCTATCCAAATGGATAGCAATGTGCAAGAAATTGCCAAGAGCACCGCACCCCTCAAAAGTTTTGGTGGAAGTCAATAGAGCTTCTTCCATTTTAAGGGATGTTTTCAACGATTCCTTTTCAGGAATCCACGTTGATGATGAAACGCTCTATAATCAAATCAAGGATTATTTGCACGAAATCGCACCCGAAAAAGAAGCCATAGTAAAGCAGTATTCAGGTTCCGCTCCCATTTTTGAAAAATTTGGAATTGAACGCCAGATCAAGACCTCTTTTGGAAAAACGGCTTCCATGAGCCGTGGGGCATATCTTGTCATAGAACATACCGAAGCGCTCCACGTAATAGACGTGAACAGCGGGAACCGTTCCAACAAGGCCAAGAACCAAGAGGATACCGCTCTGGAGGTAAATCTATTGGCAGCATCGGAAATTGCTAGGCAATTGCGACTGCGAGATATGGGTGGAATCATTGTAGTGGACTTCATAGATATGACCAAAGGTGAACACAGAAGAAAGTTATTTGATCACCTACGGGAAGAAATGAAGGACGACAGGGCAAAACACAAAATTTTGCCTCCAAGCAAATTTGGCCTGGTACAGATTACAAGGCAAAGGGTACGCCCCGAAATGAACATTAAGACCAGTGAGGAAAATCCAAACGGCAACGGCGCCGAAGTGGAAGCTCCGATAGTCTTGATAGACAAAATACAAGTGGACCTTGAGCGAATTTTGAAAAGCAAGCAAGTAAACAATGGCATCATATTAAATACGCATCCGTTTATTGCTGCTTATCTGACCAAAGGATTTCCATCCATACGATCCAAATGGTTTATGGATCACAAAAAATGGGTGAAAATACAACCAAGGGATGCTTACAAATACCTTGAATACCGCTTTAAGAATAAAGACGGCAAAACAATACATATATAAGAAGCGGCTCCAAAATTGGAGCCGCTTTTTTGTTTTAAGGGATTTAGATACAAAGTGCTACTTTTATGATCCACCAATATTCATTGAAATGAGGATTCTATTACGCTTAGTTTTAATAATTGCCTTTGTGGGGTGCTCTTCTGAATCCCAACAGCCATTGTCAACATTATTGCAAACCTCAGAATCCATTAAGGGGAATGATCGCTACAAAGATTCTCCATACGTAACTGCGGGTGACCGGATTTACATGGTAGGTCATCAAAACGGACAGTTCCCGCCTTTGGGATGGCATATAAAAGGCGAAATGGGCGGTATATGGAACCATCCCATAAAACTTTTGGATGGGTTTGATGCAGAAATCCAGTTGGAAACCGATACTTTAGAGCTGAACAATGCCACTGATTTTATCAACTACCCTTTTGCCAATCAACACATCTTTGATTTTCCTTCCAAAAACATTTCTGTAGACCGCATACAATTTGTTCCAGACACAACTCAAGGTGTATTTGTTCAGTTTGTGATACACAACAAGAGTGCTGCCGAAAAATCCTTGAAGTTTACGTTTACTGGACATACAGACCTAAGACCAACATGGCTAGGCGAACGAACCCAAATGCATGATGCTGTGGACAACATTAAATTAGATGGCGGCAAGTGGATTGGAAAAGACGAAAACAATTCATGGTTCACCGTTTTTGGGTCTGATCAGAACCCTTCATCTAGCTCTTCACCAGAGAAAACAAATGGCGAAAACGGCAAATCGGGCTCTCTTGTGTATGCCTTTACGGTGCCCGGTAAATCTGAATATATTCTCAATTTTGTGATTTCCGGTTCGTACAAATCAAAAGAAGAAGCTTTGGCCACATATCGGGACATACACAATGGGTTCTTTAAAATGGCACAGCAGAAAAAAGAACGTTACGCCCAACTTGCCCATCAATCCAAGCTTACCATTCCCGATAAAAATATGCAACAGGCGTTTGAATGGCTCAAATACAATTGCGACTGGTTGGTGCGGACGGTTCCAGAAATCGGTACGGGCATAGGAGCCGGCATACCCGATTACCCATGGTGGTTTGGTGTGGATAGTGAGTATGCACTAAAAGGATACATGGCGATTGGCCAAAAGGATATCGTAGAAAAGACAATTACGTTATTGGATAGTGTTTCTCTTGCGGTAAATGACAACGGCAGAATTCTTCATGAAATGTCTACCAACGGCACCGTATTCAACCCAGGGAATATCAACGAAACCCCTCAGTTTGCGTCTTTGATCTATCATATTTATAAGTGGAACGGTGATTTGGAGTTTCTAAAAAAATACTTCCCAACAGTTCAAAAAGGTCTTCAGTGGCTTATGGATGAAAATGATAGCAACAATAACCTATTCCCAGATGGTTTTGGGATGATGGAAATCCATGGCCTAGACAGCGAGATGATCGATGTTGCTGCATATACCCAAAAAGCTTTTGAAGATGCTTCAAAGATGGCTTCCGAACTGGAAAAGCACGATTTGGCAAAAGAATATCAGGCATTGGCAGATAAGCTTCGAACCAAAATAAATACAGATTTTTGGTCCGAACCGTTCGGTTCTTATGCAGACTTTTTGGGCACGGACCAACAAGCATTGCATTTAATAGACGATGCCATGGTTAGAGCAGATACCTTGAACAAGCCGTGGGCCATTGAAGAACTCCAGGCTACCAAGAAGGCAATTTTGAATCAACAATCCACCTCCTTGAAACCTTTTGTGCTACACCATAATTGGGTGGTGAACACCCCAATGGAAATGGGAATAGCCGACAGCACCAAAGCTATAACGGCCTTAAATACCGCCGAGAAATATACCAATCCATTTGGCATGTTTGTTACGGGAATAGATAGAGATGAGTCTGCGGGTAAAGACGTTGGGTCGTTTAAGGGAAGTAAAGTCTTTTCATATACAGGTGCCGTGATGACCTTGCCCACCGGAGTGCAAGCCATTGCCGAAAACAATTATGGCAGACCCGATAACGCCTTGGATTATCTAACCAGAATGACCCGAACCTTTAGCTACGCCCTTCCCGGTAGCATGTACGAGGTTTCCCCAGATTATGGGATGATCGTACAAGCATGGAACATTTATGCCTTTGCCATTCCTATTGTGGAGCAATTTTTTGGTATAAATCCAGAGGCAAATCGAAGCATGGTGATCATTAAACCCCAAATGCCTTCAAAATGGGACAAGGCTTCTTTGGAAAATGTTTCCGTAGGCAATAATCAAATTTCCATTTGGTATGAAAACAACAACGATCATTTCAAAATTAAGATTGAGCAAACCCAGCCTGACTGGACCATCAAACTTATTTTGCCACAAGACCATAATTTATCTGCTGAAGGAGGAGCAAAATTAAATATGGTTGATGGAAAAACCGTTTTCACTGCTACCAATACCACTAGCTTGGTGGTTTCCAAACCTAATATGTGACCATGAACAAGCAAGTCTTTCAAAAAAAACATTATACCGTGGACGAAGCCACTAAAAAACTGGAAGGATTCTGTGCATATCAGGAAAGGAGTCATAAAGAAGTAGTGGAAAAATTAAAGGGCATGCATATGATTCCCGAGGCCATTGACCATATTATTGCCCATTTGATCCAAGAAAATTATCTAAATGAGGAGCGTTTTGCCAAAAGTTATGCCCGGGGCAAGTTCAACATTAAAAAATGGGGCAAGAAACGCATTGTACTGGAATTGAAACAACGCCAAATCTCCACCTACAATATAAAAAGTGCCCTCGCAGAAATTGATGAAGGTGAATACCTTGCCACATTGGATGAGATTGCAAAAAAACGGTTGGGACAAATTAAGGAGACCAATAGCCAAAAAAGGAAGAAGAAATTGGCCGATTATTTATTCTACAGAGGTTGGGAGACCCACTTGGTCTACGAGAAAATCAATGAATTGATCTAACCTATTCTGTTTTCCGTCAATATTTTTTCAGTACGGACAACAGCTTCCTCATTCTTCCAATCTATCCATTTTTGCCCTTTGAGCCTACGCATAAGATTATCAAAATGCCTCATAAAGAAAATGTTGTAAACCGCCTTGCTAAAGTTCTTGGGCTTTCTGGCAATGGCGCGCAAACTCATGGAAAATCCCGGGGTAACATATTTCATATGATGCCAATATCCTTCAGGAATATAAAGTACGTTACCATGCTCCAATTGGGCTATGTGCCCTTTGGCATGTTGCAGGGCTGGCCATTTTTCCAAATCCGGGTCTGCAAAATCTATATCCTCCCGGGTAATCAGGGAGTGGGGAATTTTATACAAAAACTTGGTTTCGGATTGCGAATATAGAATGCATTGTTTTTTCCCTTCAAAATGAAAGTGGAAGATGTTTGCCAAATCTATATCATAATGCATAAAGGTATGGGAGTTACTGCCCCCAAAGAACAACATGGGCAGTCCTTTCATCAACCTCAATCCAAAATCGGGATAGGTAAAATCTTTTTGTAATTGGGGAACTTCCTTCAAGACATTCCAAAGGAAGATACGGTACTTTGTTGGCCCCTTTTTCAAAAGATCCACGTAGTCCCGCATTTTCATTTTTGCATGCGGTTCGTTGAATCCTTCGTCATGTTTTACCGGACGATCATCATACAAGGGAACGGTTTTATCACCTGCCACCTCTTTCATGTACTCTAGATTCCATTTGGAATACGCAGGCCAATCCTCAATAAAGCGCTCAATAACCACTGGTTTTTGGGGCTTGAAGTATTTACGGATAAACTCTTTCTTGGAAAGGGTCTCCTCCCTGGGAATCTGTTCAAGGTGCAGCTTCAAAATTTCAATGAGTTTGAAACGACTAAATTAGTAAAAAGGTTTTAATCTGGTTTAAACCTTATTCCTTGGGCAACAAACTGGCTTTTTGCTTGGCTGTCTCATTCCGTTCAATGGTATGTCCGGGTCTGCTCCATTTGGGCTTTTCACCCAAAGGTTGGTGAGCACTTTCATGGGCTTCCACTGTTTTGGGCTGAGGAGCTTTTACAAACGCTTTCTGAGGGTTTAGCCCCAACTGCCTGAACATTTCCATATCCTCATTTACATCTGGATTGGGGGTGGTCAATAGTTTATCCCCGGCAAAAATAGAGTTGGCCCCGGCAAAAAAGCACATGGCCTGTCCTTCCCTACTCATTTCGGTCCTTCCAGCTGAAAGTCGCACTTGCGTCTTGGGCATTACAATTCTGGTTGTGGCCACCATACGAATCATCTCCCAAATTTCCACTGGTTTTTGATCTTCCATGGGAGTACCATCTACAGCAACCAAAGCATTGATCGGTACCGACTCGGGCTGTGGGTTCAATGTTGATAAGGCCACCAACATACCGGCACGGTCTTCAATGGATTCCCCCATCCCAATAATCCCGCCACTACAAACGGTAACATTGGTTTTGCGAACATTATCAATAGTTTGAAGGCGATCTTCGTAACCTCGGGTAGAAATTACTTCTTTATAATATTCCTCAGAGGTGTCCAAGTTATGGTTGTAGGCATACAGTCCTGCTTCAGCCAAACGCTTGGCTTGGTTTTCGGTCACCATCCCCAAGGTGCAGCATACCTCCATATCCAATTTGTTTATGGTACGGACCATTTCCAACACTTGGTCAAACTCTGGTCCGTCCTTAACATTTCGCCAAGCAGCCCCCATGCAAACCCGGGAGCTTCCTGAGGATTTTGCACGAAGTGCCTGTGCCTTTACTTGTTGAACGGACATAAGGTCGTTGCCCTCTACATTGGTATGGTACCTAGCCGCCTGTGGACAATACCCGCAATCTTCCGGGCAGCCTCCAGTCTTAATGGAAAGCAAGGTTGATACTTGAACTGTATTAGGGTCGTGGTATTCACGATGAATAGTAGCTGCTTCATAAAGCAGTTCCATTAAAGGTTTGTTGTAGATTTCAAGGATTTCTTCCTTGGTCCAATCGTGTTTAGTAGCGGTCATATTACTCAGAAATCTTGTTCAAAAATAAGGCATTCTAAATTATTAAGGACGCCAAGCCTACAATAATGGCGGGCATCTTTTATTAGGTGCCTGGTCTATGCAGCAATACGCTTACTGCATTTCCTCCAAAGCCCACAGCGTTCACCATAATTCTTTTTAGGGGCTTGGTCTGTTTTTGGTTCTTGAAAAAGGGTCCGGTAATGTACTGTTGTTTTAAAAGCATTAAAACAGCCATTTCCAAACTCAACAGTCCAGAAGCGCCAAATGTATGACCAACCTTCCATTTATTGGTAGTTAAATACGGGTGATTTTCCCCAAAGACCTTTTTAATGGCCAGATACTCCGACTGGTCTCCCTTTATTGTTCCGGGTGCGTGAAGCACTATCGCATCAACATCGCGCGGTTCGTTTTCCCCCAAGGCCATTTTCATGGAATCTTGAAAGCATTTGGCATCGACGGAAATGGATACACTGTGTTCCAAGGGTTCCGTAGCATATCCAACACCTTCAATTAAGGCCAGGGCATTGGAACCAATTCCTTTTTCCAAGCAAGCCAAAGCGGCTGCCTCTCCCAGAACCATAGTATTTTTGGTTTTATTTAAATCCATGGCTTTGCAAGGAAAATCATCTCTCGGCTGCGCTCGAGATGACACTTTTGAATACACTTTAAGTGCCTGCATTTGGGCAATTGTGAATGGCGTCAATGGCGCCTCACTTCCTCCCACTAAAAATTTATCAGTCAACCCACTTTGAATCCAGGCTACCCCATTCAATACCGCATGAAGGGCAGTAGAGCACGTTATGGAGTGTGAAATCTCTGGGCCTTTGGATTTTAGGTCATGGGCCACCCAAGATGATATATTTCCCAATGTCGTGGTGGGCGAACTCAAGGTAGCGGCCTTTCCTTCTTTTAAAAAATCTTCATGGTATTTTTCAAAAAGGGCAGTCGCACCTCTTGATGACCCTATATTGATACCAAACTTGGATTCATTCTTCCAGCCTGCATCCTTTACGGCCTTTCGCGCTGCATAAATGGCAAAAAGAACTGTATCGTCCAGCGGCTTATATTTGATATCCGATTGACGCAACTGTTGAATTTCTTCATTAATGCTTTTGGGCATTTGGGAAGCCCACACAGTTTTATCCCCTATCCCGACTTCAGATAAATAATGATCTTCCTTTAGGTAAGCATTCCATACTTCATCCAAAGTGCCGCCGAGTGCAGAAATGGAAGATAGTGCCGTTATGGAAATGGGTTCTTTCAACATAAGCAATCCTTAAATCAATTCAATAGCTGACCTGATAGCATCGTATATCCTTTCCATTTGCTCCTTTGAAGTAATGAACGGCGCCAAAATATAAATGGTGTTCCCTAACGGACGTAAAAAGACTCCGCTATCCATAAAGTGCTTGAAAAGTCGGTCCCTCAGGTTGCCGTAGCGTTCCATCTTCACATTGAGGTCCAAGGCATAAATCACACCCAATTGGCGTGTGCCAGCCACTTTGGGATGGTTTTCTATTTTTTCATTGAACTCTTGGTGCCAACGAACAATGTTTGAAATATTCTCCTGTACCTCATCTGTTTGAAGCAGTTCCAAAGCTGATAAAGCTGCGGTACAGGCCAGCGGATTTGCTGTATAGGTATGCCCATGGAAAAGTCCCTTTGCCATATCATCGCTATAAAATGCCCTATACACTTCCTCGGTGCATGTGGTGAGTCCCATGGGAACCAAACCTGCCGTAAGTGCCTTGGACAGGCACATGATATCGGGTTTTGTACTAAGGTAGTCCGAAGCGAAGAACTTTCCGGTTTTCCCAAAACCTGTCATCACCTCATCGGCAATGGTTAGCACTTGGTGCTCTTTTAATAAGGCCAAGATTTGGTCTAATCCATCAGCGTCATGCATCTTCATGGCGGCGGCCCCTTGAACCAAAGGTTCATAGATAAATCCGGCCAAATCATTGTTCTTCAACCGTTTTTTGAGCTGCTCTACTATTCCATCGATATTCTCCGAAGTAGGTACGGGAATGCGTTCCACTTCAATAAAAAATTCCTCGAACGGACCGTTGTACACCGATAAGCCCGAAACCGACATGGCGCCAAAAGTATCCCCATGGAAGCCTTCTTCAAAAGCCAGAAGTACATTGCGTTTTTCGCCACGGTTAAAGTGATATTGCAAGGCCATTTTTATACCTATCTCCGTGGCCGTGGAACCATTGTCTGAAAAAAACATTTTCTCTTGATTCCCAGGAAGTATCTTGATGAGCTCTTCGGACAATCGAACAGCGGGTTCATGGGTAAATCCGCTAAAGACCACCTGATCCAAACGCTGCATCTGTTCCATGACCTTTTCCAAAATATAGGGGTGGCAATGCCCATACATACAGGTATACCAAGACGATATACCGTCTACATACTCTTTCCCCTCCTCATCATAAAGGAATGCGCCCTTCGCCCTTGCAATGGCCAACATATTGGGGTGCACCTTATGCTGGGTCAATGGGTGCCATAGGTGTTTTTTATCTCTTTGCGATAATTTTTCCACTACTTCTGCCTTACTCAAACGTTTCAATTTATCTATCTTGCAAAGATGACAATTAATAGCCAAAAAACTTAATCGGGGCCGTGCTTAAAAAACTTATCTCCCTTTCTTCTTCCAATTACAAAAACCTGGATTGGAAAACGGTTCTTCTTATATTGTTTCTCGTGGCCTTTTTTGTTCGGTTTCCCTTTTTTTTCCGGGACTATGTGGACCGGGATGAAAGCACATTTATTATTATGGCACAGTCTTGGGTAAATGGCCATTTGCCCTATACCAAATTATGGGATTTAAAACCTCCTATTACGTTTTTGTTTTTTGCGGTCATCATTAAAATATTTGGCAAAAGCTTTATTGCAATTCGATTGTTCGGCACCTTACTAGTGGCACTTACCGCCTTGTTCACGTATGGAATGGCCACGAAAGTAACATCAAAAAAAGTGGCTTTTTGGGTCGCTTTGTTCTGCGTATTCTTCCAAAGCCTGTTTGGAAGCCTACAAGGGGTAATGTCCGAACATATCTGTACCTTTTTCTTTTTGGCAGGAACATACCTTCTGTTTACCAAGAATCAAGGAAAATGGTATTTTTTGACAGGTCTCTTTTTTGGACTTTCCGTGATGTCAAAATTAAACATGGCCTATCCAGTTCTTGGGCTAGGGATTTATTTTTTGTGGGAGGGATTTACCCATAAGCGATTAAAGGCCAACCTTAAAAATTTAACTTTAATGGCATTGGGTGTGATCGGCACTATTGCCCTCACCGCACTTCCATACTATTTTGAAAGCAAGACCCAGATTTGGTGGCAATCCATTTTTGAAGCACCCCTAGCGTATTCAGATTCCCAATTCCATTCTCCTCTCAAATCTTTGCCCTTTATATTGGCTTCAACACTGTTCTTTTACTTTGCCTACAGGAAAGAACTGGTAAACTTCAAGAGC